>DATCJI010000326.1:0-4401 GCA_036562835.1 Xanthobacteraceae bacterium
TCCTCGATGAAGGCAGGCGCGGAAAAGTCAATCTCGGCGCCCTTCGCGTTCTTTCCGCTCGCGGACGGCGCATACACCACGTTGCCGTAGAACCCGTGCGCGCCCGGATAGGTGCCGGTAGCAATCGAGGCGGAATTCATCATTGTGAAAGTCGGATAGACCGCATGGTGGTCGGCGAAGATCACGCCGGACCGAGCAAGCGCAAAATAATTGGGCGTGATCTCCGGCGTGAGGTCGTCAGAGCGTAGCCCGTCCCAGACAAAGACGATGACGCGTCGCGCTGCCGTGTCCTGCGCACGCGGGACTTCTGTTCCGAACAGCACGACGCAGACAGCGGTGAGAATACTGAGCAGGCGTAATTTCATCCGTTTCCTCCTTGGGAGGGGCAGCGATGAGCGCCCGCTCCGGGCGAGCTGGCCGCCTGGAATTCGCAAGAGAGAGCATCGATGTGACGCGTGTTCGGGAAGGCTACGGGCGCGCCGGCGGTGGCGTCCAATACATAATTGATCTATTCTTTATGCATTTTGGAGATAAGCGGATGGATCTTAAGCGCCTCCGCACGTTCGTTACGGTCGCGGATCTCGGGACGGTATCGAAGGCGGCGCTGCGTCTGCGCATCAGCCAGTCCGCCCTGTCGCGGCAGCTCGCCGATCTCGAATACGAATGCGGGTTTAAGCTGTTCGACCGCATCGGCCGCCGCCTGTTTCTGACGACGCGGGGAGAGCAGCTGCTCGCCGACTGCCGTGGCGTCCTGGGTCAGATCGGATCGCTGGCGGAGCGCATGGAGCTGCTCAAACGCGGCGATTCCGGCGTGCTCAAGCTCGCGGCACCGCCCCAGACCATTGAAAGCGTGCTGACGGAATTCCTGCCACGCTACGCCAAGAGCTTTCCCAATGTGCACGTGAAGCTTACCGAGGCGCTCGGCATGGACCAAGTGCCTCTGCTGGAGCGCGGCGAGGTGCACATCGGCATTCGGCACGATCAGGGCGTAAACCCATGGTTCGAGAGCTTCGCGTTGCCGTCCGACGACGTGCTGGCAGCGTGCGCGCGATCGGTTTCACTCAGCCGGAACGGCATGATCGATATCGCGGCGCTTGCGTCCTATTCTCTGCTGCTGCTCGACTCCGGTTACTCCGTTCGCCGCCTGTTCAACGCGGCCTGCCGCGTGGCGGACGTTGAGCCCGCGATTTTGCTCGAGAGCCGCGCGCCACACACATTGCTCGCGCTCGCTGAAGCCGGACAAGGGGTGGCCGTCATTCCGTCGGTGCTGCGGACCCATCGTTACCGGCTCAACATTGCGCGGATCACCCACCGTCGAAAGCCGCTGCGCGACCGTTACGTCATCCAGTGGGACAAGCGGCGTCCAATGCCGAGTTATGCGGAGAACTTCTGCGCGACGCTCGCCGCCTATATGCGCGAGGTGCTGCCGATCACGCGGCCATCGTCAAAGTCGCGCGCCGTTGCGCGCCACGCAGACCCTTCGAAGGCGCGGACATAATCATCTATCGGGTGAACTCCCCACGCCTCTCGGTCCGTGATCCCACGTAGCAGCTTACTGATCGGCGCCCCAGGCTCGTCACACATGGTCGGACGTAATGTGCTCATTGCGCTAGTTGTCGAATACCGGCGAGCAGACCACGCCACGATCGCTGTTCGCGTGCCGCAGTGAAAAGCTCAGCGCGCGCGCCGCAGTGCCGCCGCAGCGCCTCGAGATAGCGCGCATCCTTCTCCGCGCGGCGAAGCAGGCGCGCGAGGGCGGCGCTGTCGCCAACGGGGTAGTAGCCGGGATATTTTTTGCCGAGCAGGCCGACAGAGCCCGGGATCTTCGAAGCGACGACCGGCAGACCCGCCATGACCGCCTCCGAGATGACGTTGGCGCCTCCCTCCATGCGCGAGCTCAGCACCATCAGGGCGGCGCGCCGCATGTGCTGCCGCACTTGGGAGCCCGTTACTTCGCCTCGCCAGATATAACGCGGATTGCGCGCCATCTCGGCGCGCGCCCGCCGCGCCCAAGTCTCGTCGTGCGCCCGGCCGAGATGCAGCACGCGCACCCGCGAAGCAGCCGGCAGGAGCCGCGCCGCTTTTGCCGCCCGCATTGGATCTTTTTCCGCGCGCAGATGGCCGGCAACGAGAACTTCGAACGAGTTGCTCCCGGATTTCGCTTCGCTTAGGTGGGCTACGCGACGCCGGGGAATTGCCGGCGCCGACTGGTAGATGATCTTCAGCTTGTCGCGATAGCGCGCCGGGATAGCCTCCGGGACCAGCGCGTGCAGACCGACGAGCTTGTCCGCGAGCGCGAGCGAACGCAGCGTAGTCGCGCGATGGGTATGGATGAAGCGGTAAATATCCGTGCCGGTCAGCGCGACAATGATCGGCTTGTCTGGATGAAGCTTATGAAAATCCGCAATCGAACGCGCGCTGCGCCAGGCGTGCAGCGCAATCATGATGTCAGCGGGTTCGCCTGCATATTCTATTGCCACGCTTACGCGATGGCCAAGCCCGCGCAGAATGTGCGACCAGCGCACCGCGGTCGCGCGATTGCCTCCGCGTGAGCCCTTGCCGGCGGGAGTGATCAGGCTAATCTTCATGACGACCTATGACCGCGTCCGTTCCCACCGACACTCTCAGAGACATTCTGCGCGATGCGCGCAGCCGCACGCTCGCGCTGGTCGTCGACCTCGATGCGGAACAGCTGATCGGGCCGCGCCTCGACATCGTCAATCCCCTGCTGTGGGAGATCGGGCACCTCGCCTGGTTCCACGAGCATTTCGCCTTATGTCCCCTGGAAAGGCGCAATTCGCTCCTGCCCAATGCGGATGCCTTCTACAACTCCTCGCTCGTGCCCCATGACGAGCGATGGACTTTGCCACTGCCGTCGCTCAACGGCACCATCGATTATATGCGCGGCGTGCAGGATGCCATGCTGGCAAGACTCGAGGGCGAAATCGCGAGCGAGGAGGAAAGCTTTCTTTATCAATTGGTCGCGTTGCACGAGGACATGCACAGCGAGGCCTTCATCTATGCGCGTCAAACGCTGGGCTATCCTGCCCCGAAATTCGCGCAGTCAGAAGCGGTTCAGGAAACCGAGACCGGTGCCTTGGCGGGCGATGTCGACATTGCGGGCGGAGAATTTCTGCTCGGCGCCTCGCCCGGCAGCGCTTTTGCCTTCGACAATGAGAAATGGGCGCACCGTGTCACCGTTGCTCCATTCCGAATGGCGCGAGCGCCGGTCACGAACACCGAGTTCGCCGCGTTCGTCGAAGATGGCGGCTACGCCCGACGCGAGTTCTGGGACGAGGAGGGATGGCGCTGGCGCCGCACGGCAGCGGCCGAGCACCCGGTCTACTGGCGACGCGAAGAGAAAGACTGGAGCGTCCGCCAGTTCGACCAATGGAAGAAGCTGCCGCCATATCAGCCAGTGATGCATGTGAACTGGCACGAGGCGAATGCCTGGTGTCGCTGGGCGGGCCGGCGGCTGCCGAGCGAGGCGGAATGGGAATACGCTGCGGCGGCTGAACCGGCGGATGGCGGCAATGACGGCAAACGGATTTATCCCTGGGGCGATACTTTGGGCCGCAAGGACGAAGCCAATCTGGATGCGGCCGTTCTCGGCTGCGTTGATGTGGCCGCACATGGCGCCGGCGACACTATCTGGGGTTGCCGTCAAATGATCGGCAATGTCTGGGAGTGGACCGCGAGCGCCTTTCAGCCGTATCCGGGCTTCTCGCCCGATGTGTATGCCGAATATTCGCAGCCGTGGTTCGGCAGCCGCAAGGTGCTGCGCGGCGGCGCGTGGGCGACACGCAGCCGGCTCATAAAGAATACCTACCGGAATTTCTTTCCGCCCGACCGGCGCGACATCTTCGCAGGCTTCCGCACTGTCGCGCCGTAACGAGCTTCACGTAACCCTTCCCGGTCCGCGAGAGGTGAAGAGGAGGCCGCGGCGCGGCTCTTTCATCCCAGGCAGTGCGTTGAACTTGCGCATGAAGCGCCGGTCGATCCAGTCCTTCCACCGCCATACCCAGCCGCCTTCGAAGGAGAGGCCGTTGCGCGCGCCGATCGCATAGCGCTCCCCCGTCGAGACGAGATAAAGTGCCTCGTGCTGCGGCCGGAATGGCCGCAATGCGCGACCGGTGAGGGCGCGCCGAATATTGTCCGCCAGCACCGGGCCGGCGCGCACCGCATAGACGCCGGATTTCGGCAGCGCGCGCGGGCAGAAGGCAATCGCATCGCCGGCTCCGAACACGTTGCTCTGGCCGACAGCGCGCAATGTTGCATCGACCTCAAGGAACCCGCTTGCATCGACCGACAAGCCAGCCTGGCCAAACCAGGGTGGCGGCGCCGCCTGGGTGGTCCACAGGATTTCGTCGGCTGCAACGGGCGGTACCGTCGAGGAACAGA
>DATCJI010000530.1:0-14107 GCA_036562835.1 Xanthobacteraceae bacterium
CGGTGCCCGCCCTCAATTCGGTGCTGAAGAATGCCGGCAATTCTTCACGAAATCATCTTGGTCGCCTACAGCGATATACGCCAGGTATTTCCTAGGATGAGGGACGCTCAGTTAGCCTGTGAATCAGAAATGGCTGAACGAGAGACGTGCGAGCGACATCGGCTTGCCAGCCTGATCCAGCAGGCGCAGGCCAGAACCGGCGGTGATCCTCCCGACCGGAGTGACAGGTACGCGCTTCCATGCCGCTGCCTGCTGGAACGATTCGAACCGTGCGGGCGTGACACTCGCCAGGATTTCGTAATCGTCCCCTCCCGACACGACGTTTTCCAGCAGTGCAGGATCGGCCGCAACGGCGGCGCGTGCTGCATCCGAGAGCGGGACACGCGCGGCTTCGATTTCAGCCGCCACTTTTGAGGCGCGGCACAGCTTGGCCAGATCCCCGGCGAGCCCGTCTGATACATCCATTGCGGCGGACACGTGCTCGGGCAGCAGGTCTGCAAGCGCACTGCGCGGCTGCGGCTGCAGATAGCGTCGCTTAAGCTCGTCCTGCTGGCGTGCCGAAAGCCGCAAGCAGGCTGCCAGGCCAGGGTCCTTGCGTAAAAGTAGTCCCAGCGCTGCATCTCCGATGGTGCCGGTGACGACGACGAGATCGCCTGGTCGCGCGCCTGCGCGATGGACCATCTGGCCCTGCTTCACTGCACCAAACGCGGTGATGCAGATCGTCGTCGGTCCGGTCGTATGTACCGTATCGCCACCCAGGAGTGGGCAGTTGTATGCATGGGCATCATCGCCGAGTCCCGAAGCGAAGCCGCTCACCCAGCTCTCGCTGAAGCCGCTTGGCAACGCGAGTGCCAGGAGAAACCCGAGTGGCCGCGCGCCTTTTGCCGCCAAGTCCGAAAGGTTGACGCGCAACGCCTTCCCCCCCACTGTGTCGGGAGGATCATCAGGAAAGAAGTGCACACCCGCGACGAGAGCATCGCTAGTAATCACCAGATCGCAACCCGCGGGCGGGGTGAGGGAGGCGGCATCATCTTCCAGATCAAAAGCGCCTGGGTGGTGCGCCAGTGGCCTGAAATGGCGGGCGATGAGTTCATCCTCGCCGGAACCGGGCGGCTGCTCGGGCATGGTCCTCAGCGCCGGGCTGCTGCGAACTCGCCGGCGCGACACCGGCGGGCGATGTGGTCAAGCACCGCGTTGACAAGCCCGGTCTCTTCCTTGTCGACAAACGCGTGCGCAATGTCGACGTATTCGGACACGATCACGCGCGCGGGTACGTCGTTGCGGTGCTCAAGCTCATAGGCTCCGGCGCGCAAAACTGCACGCATGATTGCCTCGATGCGCTTGAGCGGCCAGCCTTCGGCAAGCGCCTTGTCGACCAGAGGATCCAACGTGCGCTGCTCGCGCAGCACGCCCGATACCAAATCGCGGAAAAATGCAGCCTCTGCGGGAAGGTATTGGGCGCCGTCGAGCTCACGTCCAATCCAGTGACTCTCAAACTGGGCGAGAATTTCGTGAAGATCGGTGCCTGCGATGTCCATCTGATAGAGTGCCTGCACGGCGGCCAGCCGCGCCGCGCCCCGGCGGTTCGCCTTGCGTGCATCGGTTCGGGCAGTGTCGCGCGCCATGCATTCACCGCGCGGTAAAATCACGTTTTAGCCGCACGAGCGAAAGGGCGGCACGTGCGGCTTCGCCACCTTTGTCTGCCTCGTCCGGGCTTGCACGCACTCGCGCCTGCGCCTCGTTCTCGACCGTGAGAATACCATTGCCCATGGGCAAGCGGAGCGCGACGGAGAGATCCAGCAATGCGCGGGCCGATTGCTGGGCAACGATATCGAAATGCAGCGTCTCGCCGCGAATGACACAGCCGAGTGCCACCACGCCATCATAGGGACGGCCTGCACGGCCGGCGGCATCGAGCGCCATTGCAATCGCCGGTACGATCTCGAGCGACCCCGGCACGGTGACCCGGTCGAAGACTGCGCCGGCCTTCTCCATCACGCGCGTGGCGCCCGCAAGCAAGGCGTCAGCGATATCTTCGTAGAAGCGTGCCTCGACTATCAGAATCCGAGCGCCGCTGCTCAGGTCCTCCGCTTGATCACTCAAAGACCTGGGCTGCATGCGCCGTGTCCAACCTGGGTTGGTTTTCCTAGCAATCAGGTTGCGCGGACAGCAAGCGAGGCGCGATAGGTTATCGGGCGGGCACTCGCATGTGTTCCAGGAGACGCGCCGCATAACGCGCAATGATGTCCGCTTCGAGATTTGTCTCGTCGCCGGTGCTCAAATCGCCCAACGTAGTCACTTTCAGAGTATGCGGAATGATCAACACCGAGAAGGTGTCGCGCGCAACGTCGTTCACCGTGAGCGAGACCCCATCAAGGCTCACGGAGCCCTTGCTCGCAATGAAGCGGGCAAGCTCTCCAGGCGCCCGCAAGGCAAAGCGGGCTGTTCCGGCAATGTCAATGCGCTCAATCAGCGTGGCACGCCCGTCAACGTGTCCGCTGACGAGATGGCCCCCAATTTCCTCCCCCATTCGCAGCGCCCGTTCGAGATTGATACGGCGCCCGACCTGCCATCCGGAAATGGTAGTGGTTCGCAAAGTCTCAAATGCAGCCTCAACGCTGAACCACGTCCGTTCATTCGCACGACCATGCTCGATCACAGTCACGCAGACACCGCTGCAAGCAATCGAGCAACCGATCCCGATGTCCTCGGCCGGATAGTTGCAGCCGACAGTGAGGCGTCTCGGACCATCCGCAGGTCCCTCAATAGCCAACAACTCGCCAACATCCGTGACAATGCCGCTGAACATGATCACAGCCGCTCATACAATTCGAGCACATCGGGGCCTATTCTTTCGGTGTCGACACGTCGAACGCGCGCAGAGTCGACAAGCGCCGACAAAGGCGAGCCATGCAGCGCATCAATGCCTTGCTCCCCGATGTCGGCGGGCGAACGGAACAGCGCCACTTCGTCGATCAGATTTGCTGCAAGGAGAGCCGTATTAAGTTTGGGACCCGCCTCCACCATCAGGCGGGTGATCCCGCGTTCGGCAAGCACCTTGAGGATCGCACAAATATCGAGGGCGCCCGACCTCTCCTTCACGCGCAGCACCTCGACGCCGCGGGCAGCGAGCGCCTGCTCGCGCTCCACAGGTGCCGAAACCGCGGTGAACACCCAGAGCGGCGCGATATGGGTGCTGGTCACGAGCTTGCTCGCAACTGGCAGCCGCAGTGCGCTGTCCAGCACAACGCGAACGGGCGAGTGCATCCCCGGCAAGCGCGACGTAAGCAGAGGATCATCCGACAGCACCGTGCCAATCCCGGTGGCGATCGCGTCAGTCATGGCGCGCATGAGATGCACGCGCCGCCCTGCCGAATCCGCGGTGATGGCAACGGGCCGGCCGCCGGAGAGCGCAACCTTTTCGTCTGCCGTGACCGCAATTTTCGCGCACACATTCGGGCGGCCGTCCCGCATGCGGCGGATATGCCCTGCATGCGCCCGCTGCGCCTCATCGGCACCAATGCCGACCTCGACGATGATGCCTCGCTCCGCCAGCCGCCAATGCCCCGCTCCAGCAACCAGCGGATTGGGATCAACCATCGCGGAAACGACGCGGGAAATTTTCGCGTCGGCGATGGTGTCAGTGCATGGCGGAGTCTTGCCATGATGGGAGCAAGGCTCGAGGGTGACATACAGCGTTGCTCCCCCGGCCTTCGCACCAGCGCGGGTAAGCGCCTCGACCTCTGCGTGCGGTCGTCCGCCCGGCTGAGTCCAGCCGCGTCCGACAATGAGTCCGTCCTTCACAACCACCGCACCGACTGCCGGGTTGGGCCAGGTGCGACCAAGTCCGCGTCTGCCCAGCATCAACGCAAGCGCCATCAGGCGCTCATCCTCGTTTCGCGGTTGCGGTGTCGCGGTATCAGCTTCAGGCAGTCAGGACCTCTTCTCGCCTTCGCTTGAATGTTCGGAGAGATCATCGCCCTGCTCAATGCGCCGCATCAGGCGCTCGAGTTGTTCCGAAGGCCGCAAGCGCACGTCGGCATCGTACATGCGGCGAAGCTCATCGCCGATTGCGTACAGGGTCTCTGTTCCCAGACGGATCACGTTGCCAGGCAACTTATCGTTGGAAGGGCCGTTTCCGGAGCGCATGCGCATGCCGGACTAACGAACACCAGAGTAAGGCAAAGACCTGCCCGTCATCTGCGCTCCTGCGGTGGTGCTGCGCGTAGCACAAACGAGCGTAATGATAGGATGCGAGGTCGGGTAACACAAATATTTGTGCGGCATTCAGACGAAGGAAAGTAAGCAACACCGGCTGGCGTGCCATTTGAGATCACCCTAAACTCTCAAGGCTGAGGAAGCCCGCTTAAAAGGAGGAGTGCATGGGAACATTTCGTCTCGTGTGCGCAGCACTGGTTGCACTCTTGGCGTCCGCTCCCGGACATGCCGCTGGTACTGTCAAAATCGGCGCCATTTACCCGCTGACCGGAAATGCGGCGAGTGCCGGAGCTTCTGCGAAGGACGCGGTGGAGCTTGGCCTCGACATCGTCAACAGCGACCATCCGGATCTCGCGCCGCTGCCGCTTGCGGCCGGCGCGGGCCTGCCGAACCTGGGCGGCGCCAAGATCGAGCTCGTCAACGTGGATCACCAAGGGAACCCGCAAGTCGGGCAGACCCAGACCTTGCGCCTGATCACGCAAGATAAGGTCGTCGCGATGCTTGGGGCCTATCATTCCTCGGTTGCGCTCGTTGCCACAGCGGTTGCCGAACGCCAAAGCATTCCATTCCTGGTGGCCGACTCGGTCGCTCTGAACATCACCGGTCGCGGCTTCAAATGGGTTTTTCGCACCGGGCCCATTGCGTCGGATTTCGCGGCCGCTTACACGCAGTTCCTGAACGATCTGAAAAAGGCCGGACGCAAGATCGAAACCATCGCCATCGTCAACGAGAACACCGACTATGGAACTTCGGTTGCCGGCTCGATCGTAGAGGCTGCGAAGCGCGCCGGCATCAATGTGGGCGCGCAAATTCCATATAACGCCAACAGCACCGATGTGTCCGGTCAGGTGTTGCAGCTCAAGCAGCTGCAGCCCGACGCCGTGATTTTCATCAGCTACACGGCCGACACGATTCTCTATTTCAAGACGCTCAAAAATCTCGATTACCTGCCGCCGATCATTATCGGCGACGATGCCGGATTTTCCGATCCCGCATTCATTCCGAACGTAGGAGAAATCGCGCAAGGGGCGATCAACCGCAGCGCTTTTGACGTAGGTAAGCCCGGGAGCAGCAGCTACAAGGTCAATGCGCTGTTCAAGGCCAAGTACGGGCGCGATCTTGACGATACCAGCGCGCGTTGGATGCAGGGCTTCTTCGTTCTCGCCGACGCGATCAATCGCGCCGGGTCAACTGAGCCCGCCAAGATTCAGGAGGCATTGCGGGCGACTGATCTCAAGGCGGATCAGCTGATGATCGGGTACCGCGGTGTGACATTCGATCAAACTGGCCAAAATACGTTGTCCGCCACGTACCTTATCCAGCTGCAAGGCAAGGATTACAAATCAGTATGGCCGCAGGATCGCGCCACGGCACAGCTCGAATGGCCCATGCGCGGCTGGCGCAAATGACGCAGAACGCTAGCGCATGGGCGAGAAATCGGCCGGCAGGAAAATATCGCTCTGCATGCTGATAAAGTGGTCGGGACCTCCAGGCGGCGGCCACACGCCGTCAGAGATTGCCTGACTCCGCAATTTCTGACGGTGGTCCAGGCTCGCATAGGGCCAGATATGCATGAAACGTGTCAGCTGTCCGCTCACACTGTACATGGCGGCAAGGACCGGGGACAGCGTCATGCGACCAGGAAGTGCCTTGCGCCAGAGCTCGATGGTCGGAGCAAGACCATTCGGCCGGACCACGTAGCTGCGCACTTCATAGATTGGGCCATAAAGCCCGGCTCGCATCGCCGGCAAAAACGGAAACGACACGTACGTATCCATGCTCATGCCGACCAGGAGTTCGCTCAGGCCGAGCGGATCCTTCGATTCGAGCATTTTTGCGCGCGCATCAGTCCTGGCCGGCTCCTCAACGCCCGCGTGGATGAGAAGGACCTGATTGATCGCGCCGATTTCCGAATACCAGCAGCCCAGGAGTTGCCCGGGATATGCCCCGGATAAGAGCCTTCGCTGCACTTGTTTGAGCGCATCCGGATGTCTGCCGGGCCAAACGGTGATACGCGCTACATCGTAGGTGAGCATCGGTGCATCAAGGCTGATTGACTCGGCTGTTGCCGTGGTCGAACATTCCTCAAGGCTAACGCGCGGCAGCACCAGCTACAACCGTGCGCCCATGCACCTGTAACTCCCGCCATGATTGGAGGCCTGTGTTGAAAATCCTTTCGCTGATTGATCGCTCCGCGCTTGCGGCTGCGACGTTCTTGCTTGTGCAGTCCGCATGGGCGGCGGAAACCGTCAAGATCGGCATCCTTTGGCCACTCACCGGTAATGCGGCGGCCGCCGGACAAGCATCGAAAGCGGCGGCTGAGGTTGCAGCCGATATCGTCAACAACAAACATCCCGAGCTTGGCACCCTGCCCCTTGCCGCCAGCGAAGGTCTGCCGCATCTGGGCGGCGCGAAGCTCGAGTTCACCTTCGTCGATCATCAGGGCAATCCCTCGCTCGCACAGCAGTTGGCCACCCGCCTGATCACGCAAGATAAGGTGCACGCGCTCATGGGAGCGTACCAATCCTCCTGCACGTTTACGGCTACCCCCGTTGCCGAGCGGCATGGGATTCCTTTCATGGTCGGTGAGTCCTCGGCCCTCAACATCACCGGACGAAGCTTCAAATGGGTGTTCCGCACGACGCCCATCTCGCGCGACTTTGGCGAAACCTATATGCGCTTCTTCGCCGATATGAAGAAACAGGGAAAATCCATCGGCTCCATCGCCCTCGTGAACGAGAATACCGATTATGGCACCTCGGTCGCCGAGGCGATCGACGCTGCGGCAAAGGCGAGCAATATCCCGGTGGCGATACGAATTCCCTACAGTGCCGGCACGACGGACGTGTCCGCCCAGGTCCTCCAGCTCAAACAAAAGCAGCCGGATGTGGTGATTTTCATCAGCTACACCTCCGATTCTATTCTTTACATGAAAACCATGAAAAACCTGGATTACCTGCCGCCCATGGTGATCGGAGACGATAGCGGCTTCTCCGATCCGGCTTTCGTCCCTGCGGTGACCGACGTAGCGCAAGGAGCGATGAACCGCAGCGCCTGGGACATCGGAACACCGGGCAGCACGACCTACAAGATCAATGAAATGTACAGGGCGAAGACCGGACGTGATCTCGATGACACTAGCGGGCGCAACATGCAGGGAGTTTTCGTGCTTGCGGACGCGATCGATCGCGCCGGCTCTACGGAGCCCGAGAAGATCCGCGTCGCACTGACACAAACCGATCTCAAGCCTGATCAGCTCATGATGGGCTACAACGGCGTGAAATTTGACCAAACCGGACAAAATATGCTGGCTTCCACCTATCTTATTCAGCTCAAGGGCAGCCAATATCAGATGGTCTGGCCTGAGCATGCTGCCAAAGCCAAGCTCGAATGGCCGATGGCAGGTTGGAAGCACTAATTCATGCTGCTGCTGCAGGTCATCGTCGGTGGCCTGCTGCTGGGGGCCATCTACGCTCTGTTCTCGTCCGGGCTAACCCTCATCTGGGGGATGATGAATTTCATCAATTTCGCCCACGGCGAGTTCGTCATGCTCGGCATGTACATATCGTTGCTCGTGGTGCTGAGTATTGGGGGAGGTCTCGAGGTTTTCGGATTTGCTGCGGCCTTTGCGCTGTTCGTAATAGGGGTGCTCATTTACGTCTCGCTGATCCGGCACGTGATGCGTGGCCCGATGCTGGCACAGATCCTTTCCACGTTCGGGCTTGCGCTGCTGTTGCGCTACACTGCATTCTGGATCTTCTCCGCGAATTTCGTTTCGCTTCCGCAAACACCGTTTTCCGGCACGGTCAATGTGGGCGGCATCCTCATGCCGGTCCCGCAACTGGTCGCGGGACTGGCCGCAATCCTGCTGACGATCGGTCTGCATGTGCTGCTCACGCACACAGCCGTGGGCAGCCGTCTGCTCGCAGTCGCCGAAGATCGCCAGGCAGCCATGTTGATGGGCATCCGACCGGACCGCATGCAGGCGTTGGCGTGGGGATTGGCGGCCGCGAGCGCCGGCATTGCCGGCGCTCTCATGGCCATGTCCTATCCCTGGTCTCCCTCGGTAGGTGAGACTTTCGGCCTTACCGCCTTCGTCGTCGTCACTCTCGGTGGCTTCGGCAGCGTGCCGGGAGCCCTGTATGCGGGCCTCATTATCGGACTCATTCAGGCGCTGTCCGCGTACTGGTTCGGACCTATTTACAAGGACATCGTCGTTTATGCATTGTTTGCCGCGCTGTTGTGGCTGCGCCCGCAGGGATTGATGGGCAAGTTCTGAGGAGATCGCGCGGTGAAATGGGGTCTGGCCGCGCTCGGCTGCCTGGTCGTGCTTTATCCCCTCATTTTAACCGATCCTTTCTATTGGGACATTGGCACGAGCTTCCTTATCGCGGCGATCTCCGCGTCCGCCTGGAATATCGTCGGAGGCTATGCCGGGCAGGTTTCCGTCGGTCACAGCATGTTCTTCGGAATCGGCGCCTATGTGCCGCTGCTGTTCTTCAACTTGTGGGCCTGGCCGCCCGTCCTCGGCATGCCGATCGGCGTTCTTGCGAGCGTCTTTCTTGCGGTGGCGATCGGGGTGCCGACGTTCCGCCTGCGAGGGCATTATTTCAGCATGGCAACCATTGCGGTCGCGGAGTTGATCCGAATTTTTGTCAGCACCTGGGATTTGGTCGGCGCTGCCATCGGGCTTCAGGGGCCTGCCGTCGCTCGAGCATGGTGGGATCTCACGTTCCGGACAGAGCTGCCCTATTATTACATCTTCCTCGTTGTCCTCGCGCTCGTCCTCTACGCGACGTTCGAGATTGAACGCAGCCGTTTTGGATTTTATCTGCGCGCAATCAAAGCGGGTGAGCGTGCGGCCCGCAGTCTCGGCGTGCCGGTGCAGCAGGTTAAACTGCGCGCGCTGATATTGAGTGCAGTGTTCACCTCGATCGCAGGCTCCCTGTACTCAATCAAGACCGGTTTTATCGACCCGGAGAGCGGGTTCGGCATACTCGTCTCGGTTCAGATGCTGATCGTTGCCGCCCTGGGCGGCGCGGGCACGCTGTTTGGCCCACTCGTCGGCGCCCTTGTGCTCATCCCGTTGCAGACGGCGACAAACACCTGGTTCGGCGGCGGCGGCTCGGGCCTGACCTACATTCTCTACGGCGGAATTATCGTGCTTCTGGCAAGGTTCGAGCCGGGAGGAATGCACGAGCTGTGGTATCGCATCGCGCCGCATCTGAGACGCAAGCATGCTCTTAAGCGCTGAGAAGATCTCGAAGGCCTTCGGCAGCTTCATGGCCGTGCGCGAAGCCGATTTTACCGTGGTGGAAGGCGAGATCGTCGGTCTCATCGGTCCGAACGGCGCCGGCAAGTCAACATTCTTCAATTGCATTGCGGGTGACACAATGCCCACGGCCGGCCGCCTGATCTTTGAGAGCGCGGACCTGACGCGCGCCTCGGCAGAGAAGCATGCAAGGGCCGGCATCGGCCGCACCTTTCAGGTGCCCGCAACATTCGAGGACATGAGCATCCTCGACAACGTCATGGTCGGTGCATTTTTGCGACATCCGCACCGCGCCGACGCGCGCCAAAAAGCGTTGGAGGTAGTCGAGACCACAGGGCTCGCGGCCCAGCAGGACCTGCGGGCTCGCTCGCTGGGCACACCAGGACGCAAACGCCTGGAAATTGCCCGCGTGCTTGCGACCGACCCAAAGCTGATGTTGCTCGACGAGGCCCTCGCCGGCCTGACCCCGAGCGAACTGCAGGAAGCCATCGCGCTGGTGCGGCGCATTCATGCGCTCGGCATCACGCTCGTCATTGTCGAGCACATCATGGAAGTGATCATGACACTCGCCCAACGCGTGCTGGTCTTCAATCAAGGCCACGTCATCGCGCAGGGCAAGCCTGCAGACGTGGTGAAGGACCCAGCGGTGATCGAGGCCTATCTGGGTCACGGGCACCGCAGGCGCAGAGCCGCGCCGTGAGCGAGCTTAAAGTCTCGCATCTCGAAGTGCGCTACGGCGATCTCATCGGCGTTGCCGATGTCTCCCTTACGGTGCCCAAAGGCTCAGTGGTTGCGCTCCTCGGCTCGAACGGCTCCGGAAAGACCACGACGCTCAATGCGATCGCCGGATTGGTGCGCGCCAGCAAAGGCAGCATTGAATGGGGCGGCGAGTCCATTGCACGCATGCCGGCCTATACGATCGTTGTTAAGGGCCTCGCACTCTCGCCCGAAGGATGGCGTCTGTTCGTCCAGCAGACGGTCGAGCAGAATTTGCGGCTTGGCGCCACCATGCTTGCGGATAAGTCACGCACAGCCGCGCTTTTCGAGCGGGTCTACGGGCTCTTTCCCCGTTTGGCCGAGCGGCGTCATCAATCCGCCGGCACACTTTCCGGGGGCGAGCGACAAATGCTGGCGCTTGGCCGTGCCCTTATGAGCGAGCCCCGGCTGCTCATGCTCGATGAGCCCAGCCTTGGGCTCGCGCCGGCCGTCGTGGAGTCGCTCTACGACACGCTCGAACGCCTGCACAAAGGCGGGCTTACCTTGCTGCTTGCGGAGCAATCCATTCCGCTCGCGCTCGATATCGCCGACTACGCATATGTGCTGCAAACCGGCCGCACCGTGCTCGAGGGCGATGCCGCCGATCTTGAGAAGAACCAAGAGGTGCAGGAGATATATCTAGGCGTGCGGACACGCGCTGGCGCGGACGAAGCTACGACTCCCCGTCCTCGCTGATACGCTCGACCGAGACCACGCGCTCTTCCTCGGCGGTGTCGAATACGATGACGCCCTGGGTCGAGCGTCCCGCAATGCGAATGCCCGCAACACGCGTGCGGATGAGCTGACCGGCATTGGTCACCAGCATGATCTGATCGTCTTCTTCCACCGGGAAGGATGCCACCAGCCTTCCCGACTTTCGTCGGATGGAACCGTCGCGCTCGCGCACATCCATGGCGACGATGCCTTTTCCGCCGCGCCCGGTCACACGATACTCGTATGACGAGGAACGCTTGCCGTAGCCGCGCTCGGTCACGGTGAGCACGAACTGCTCCGCCGCCGACATTTCCACGTAGCGCTGCTCGCCGATATCGATTGCGGCGGTCGTTTCCTCCACGTCGGCAGGAGCGCCCTCCTCCGCCTCTCCTCCATTGCCGCGTCGGATGGCGCTCGCCCGCTTCAGATAGGCAACGCGCTCCTCGGCAGTTGCGTCCGCGTGCCGCAGGATCGACATCGAGATGACCCTGTCGCCTTTGGGAAGGGCGATGCCGCGCACGCCCATGGAAGTGCGGCCCGTGAACACCCGCACATCCGGTACCGGGAAGCGAATGCATTGTCCTGCCGCCGAGGTGAGCAGCACGTCGTCGCGCTCCGTGCAAATCTGCACGTCCACGATCGCCTCGCTCTCGGCGAGCTTCATGGCGATGATGCCGGAGCGGCGCACGTCGACGAAATCGGACAGCTTGTTGCGCCTCACCGTGCCGCGCGTGGTCGCAAACATAACGTCGAGGTTGGCCCAACTATTTTCGTCCTCAGGGAGCGGCATCACGGTGGTGACCAGCTCGCCCTGCTCGAGAGGCAGGATGTTGATCAGCGCCTTGCCGCGCGCCTGCGGAGCCGCCTGCGGCAAACGCCAGACCTTTTCCTTATAAACGCGACCGTGCGAGGAGAAGAACAGGACAGGTGTGTGGGTCGAGGCGACGAACAGGCGCGAGACAAAGTCCTCCTCCCGCGTCTGCATGCCGGCGCGGCCCTTTCCACCCCGTCGCTGCGCGCGATAGGTCGAAAGCGGAACGCGCTTCACGTAGCCGAGGTGCGACACGGTCACCACCATGTCCTCACGGTGGATCAGGTCCTCTTCCTCGACCTCGCCCTCATACTCCACGATCTGGGTTCGGCGCTGGGTGGCGAACTTCTCGCGCACTGCGAGCAGCTCGTCCTTCGCAATGGACTGAATGCGTGCGCGTGAACGCAGGATATCGAGGTAGTCGGCAATCTCGGTAGCAAGCTTGTCGAGCTCCTCTTTGATCTCGTCGCGCCCGAGCGCGGTCAGTCGTTGCAGGCGAAGATCGAGGATCGCTTTGGCCTGCTCGGCGGACAACCGATACCGTCCATCATCCGAGACCCGATGACGCGGATCATCGATCAATGTGATCATGGCCGTCACGTCCGCGGCTGGCCAATCGCGGTCAATCAGCGCCTCGCGCGCGGCATTTGCATCGGGGGAGGAGCGGATAAGACGGATCACCTCGTCGATGTTGCTCACGGCAATGGCGAGCCCGACCAGCACATGCGCGCGGTCGCGCGCCTTGCCCAGAAGATACTTCGTGCGCCGGGAGATCACCTCCTCGCGGAAGGCAATGAAGGACGTGAGCAGGTCTTTCAAATTCATGACCTGCGGGCGGCCGCTTTCGAGCGCGACCACGTTGGCGCCGAAGGTCGATTGCAGAGGGGTGTAGCGGTAGAGCTGGTTGAGCACGACGTCCGCCATGGCGTCGCGCTTTACCTCGATGACCACGCGATAGCCGTCGCGATCGGATTCGTCGCGGAGGGCGGCGATACCGTCAATCTTTTTGTCGCGCCACAGCTCGCCGATGCGCTCGACCATCGCGGCCTTGTTCACCTGGAACGGGATTTCGCTGACGATGATAGCTTCGCGGTCGCCGCGCAGCGTCTCCATCTCGACCTTGCCGCGCATGAGAATGGAGCCGCGGCCGAACTGATACGCGGAGCGGATGCCCTGGCGGCCAAGAATGATGCCGCCGGTGGGGAAGTCGGGTCCGGGGATGATCTCGATCAGCTCATCGATGCTGAGCGCCGGATTCTCGATGAGGGCGAGGCAGGCATCGATCACCTCGCCCAGATTGTGCGGCGGAATATTTGTCGCCATGCCGACGGCGATGCCGCCCGCGCCGTTGACGAGGAGGTTCGGAAAGCGCGCGGGCAGGACGACGGGCTCTCTTTCGTTGCCGTCGTAATTGGGCTGGAAGTCGACGGTCTCCTTGTCGATGTCCTCGAGGAGCTGCATGGCGGGATGCGCCAGGCGGCACTCCGTGTATCGCATGGCCGCCGGGGGATCGCCGTCGACCGACCCGAAATTGCCCTGCCCGTCGATGAGCGGCAGGCGCATGGAAAAGTCCTGTGCCATGCGCACCAGCGCGTCGTAAATCGCCTGGTCGCCGTGCGGGTGATACTTGCCCATGACATCGCCGACCACGCGCGCGGACTTGACGTATTTCTTGTCGGGCGTGTGCCCGTTCTCGTTCATGGAATGCAGGATGCGCCGGTGCACGGGCTTGAGCCCGTCGCGCGCATCGGGAAGCGCGCGCGCCACGATGACGCTCATGGCGTAATCGAGATAGCTGCGCTTCATCTCCTCGGTGATGGAGACGGGGCGAATATCGGAGTGCGCCGGCTCTTGCGGCTGGTCGTCGTTTTCGTCGGCCAAAGGAAGAGGTCCCGTAAGAAATGGGCCTGCGGTGCTTAGCTGATTCAGCCCCTTTGCGCCACCCGCAAAGTAGTCGGGCGACGGCCGCAGTTCATATGGTAATTCAAAGACTTAGGGTCGATCACGGCTCCGCTGCGGCGGCGGTCGGCTATTGTAAAATACAATAGCCTGCAACGGTGCCCGTGATCGCTGTTTGGGTTCGTTTTTACAAAATTGGCAAAGCGCTCGCGGCTCTCCTGGCACTAGAATGGAATGTCGTCGTCGAGATCGCCGCGCTTGTCCGCCCCGGCGCCGACCAGTGCGGGCTTTCTCTCGCGCGCTGGCGCAAACGAACCGAAATCGCCTGAGCTTTCCTCGCCGACCTCAGTCGCGCCGCCCCCGCCTGCCCGATCAAGCATGGTGAGGACGGAATTGAAGCCCTGCAGAACGACCTCTGTCGTATACTTTTCCTGTCC
>DATCJI010000010.1:0-15584 GCA_036562835.1 Xanthobacteraceae bacterium
GGCTGCGGCACCGGCATCTGCGAGCTTGCGGCACACGATCGGATCGTCGGTGCAGTAAGGCAGAACCGTGAAACCCTTTGCGACCAGCATGGTGGTTGCGCGCAGGAGCTCCTCGACATCCGGGTAAAGCAGCTCTCGATCCCCGATCACCTCCAGCTTCACCCAATTCGTCTCGAGGGCTTCACGTGCCAGCTCTGCGGTGAGCACGGCATCCTTGGCGGTCTGACACCCGGCGGTGTTCGGCAAGAAGTGGATGTGTTTCGGGATTACGCCGACAAGGCTCTCGTCTTCGCCTGCCAGGCTGATGCGCCTGATCGACGCGGTGACCATTTCGGTTCCGCTCGCTGCAATGGCGTCCAGCATCACCTTGCGGTTTGGATAACCGGCCGTTCCGAGGAACAGGCGCGAGTGGAGCTCCCGGCCTGCGATGATGACTGGATCCGCCATCTAGCCACCCTGCCGCGCGCGCACGACTTCAACCGTGTCGCCGGACTTGACGGCCGTTTCTGCCCACGCAGCGCGCGGCACAACGCAGCCGTTGAGGGCCACCGCCACGCCCGCGCGGCCCGCGTCGATATCCATTCCGTCGAGCAAGGCTTTTATGGTGGATGCGGTCAGCGGCATGTCGTCTCCGTTCAGCCGAATCTGTGGTCTGTCAGACTCTGTCATACGTTCCTATTCGGCCGCTGCCGCAACTGGCGTGAACCGTTCGATGCCGAACGGACGGATGCTTTGCTCGAAAAGGTTATCGGCGATCAGGCGCGTTATGGCGTGCGCCGTGATGGGCGCAAGCAGAATTCCGTTTCGATGGTGTCCCGTAGCGTAAACAAGGCCCTCAATCGGGGTGGCCCCGAGAATCGGCGCATCGTCCCTGCTGCCCGGGCGATGGCCTACCCATGTCTCGGTTATGGGTAGTTCCTCGATACCGGGCACGACCCGCCAGGCGGCTTCCAGAAGCGCGAGCATGCCGCCCGCCGTGATAGAGGTGTCGTAGCCCCTTTCCTCGACCGTTGCCCCGATGAGAACGCGCCCGTCTTTCCGCGGTACCAGATAAACGCCGGGTCCCCATACCACATGGCTGATCAAAGGAGCTGCGGGATTGTCTTGCAGGGCAAGCATCTGGCCTTTGATGGGCCGCACCGGTGGGAGCAGATTAGGTGGAATGCCGTCAATGGAACGCGACCATGCCCCGGCCGCAATCACCACGTGCTCGGACGCTACTTGCGTTCCGTCCGTCAGAACAATTCCGCTGACGCGCTCGCCTCGCGTGGAAATTGCCTGCACCGGCTGATGCTCGTTGATGATCACGCCGGCTTCTTCCGCAGCCTTTCGCAGCGCCAACGCGAGCGTTCGGTTGTTTACCTGATGGTCTTCAGGACTGAACACCGCTCCGGCGAGCTTGCTCGTGAGATGCGGCTCGCGCCCGCGCACTTCCGCGGCCGTGATCCACTGCACGGGCAAGCCGAGCTGGTGTTGAAACGTAAGGTGATGCTGCAGGCGCGCTTGATCGTCGGTAGTCAAAGCAACGACGAGCGTCCCCTCCGTACGCAGCTCGACGTCCATTCCGGTGCTTGCCCGCAATTCCTCGGCAAAGGCGGGCCAGCGCGCCTGACTTTCGCGTCCGAGGGCGATAAGCGCCTGTTCTCCCGGTTCCGCCTCCGCGCAGGCGGCGAGCATGCCGGCGGCAGCGTGGCTGGCGCCCTGCCCTGCAGCGCCGCGGTCGAAAACGGTGACACCTAGTCCCCGCCGCGCAAGGCGCCATGCAACGGCAAGCCCGATCACCCCGGCGCCGATGATGGCGACCTGAGGCTTCCCGTTAGTCGAGCTTTGAGGAGGCGGCACTCGGTGGCTCCCTTCGCTGGAATGACCCAGGCAGGTTCGATGGGTTTGATCTCAGCCGCGCAACTGCGCGGCACCCCAAGCCATGTGCGCTAATGATGGGATGTTTGGCGCCAATCCACAAGGGTGGCTGGTAGGGTGCGCAAAGGCGCGGTCCGCGGTGTTCCCGCGTGCGCACATCGCGGGTTGCGCCGTGCGCACGCGGATAGGGGAGAATACGCGCGATTTTGCGCACCCTACAGAGCTACGGAGCCTTCGCCACCCTGTCTATTTCCATAAGCCGTCGCAGCAATGCTTCGAGGCTGTTCAACGGCACCATGTTGGGGCCATCGGACGGAGCGCGATCCGGATCCTGATGAGTTTCTATAAAGACACCGGCGACACCGACCGCGACCGCCGCGCGAGCCAGCACAGGAACAAACTCGCGCTCGCCTCCCGACGATGTCCCTTGCCCGCCCGGCTGCTGCACGGAATGTGTTGCGTCGAAGATCACGGGCGCTCCTGTGCTGCGCACGAGGATCGGCAGCGCGCGCATGTCCGTCACAAGCGTGTTGTATCCGAACGAGGTGCCGCGCTCGGTCACGAGTATGTTCGGATTGCCCGCTGCGGTGAGCTTCGTAACCACATGGGACATGTCCCACGGAGCGAGGAACTGCCCTTTCTTCACGTTAATTGTCCGCCCCGTCATGGCTGCGGCGACCAGGAGATCGGTCTGCCGGCACAGAAAGGCAGGGATTTGCAGCACGTCCACCACTTCGGCCACGCGCGCGCACTGCGCCCCCTCATGCACGTCCGTGAGGATCGGGACCCCTACTTTGCGGCGCAGCTCGTCGAAAATAGCCAATGCGCGATCAAGACCAATGCCGCGCCCGCTTTTCCCGCTCGTACGGTTCGCCTTGTCGAAGGAGGTCTTATAAACGAGCCCCATTCCGAGGCGGCCCGTCATTTCCTTGAGTGCCCAAACCATCTCGAAAGCGTGAGCGCGGCTTTCCAGCGCACACGGCCCGGCAATCAAGGCGAGGGGCAGCTCGTTGCCAAACCGCGCGCTGCCGATGCTGACAATCGGATTGGGGCTTGGCTGTACGGCGATATTCACGGAAGCAATTTACACCAGCCGGCTCTGGTCGACAGCCGCCCCCACGAACGAGGCGAACAAAGGATGCGGCTGAAATGGCCGCGACTTGAGCTCAGGGTGGAACTGCACACCGATGAACCAGGGATGGTCGTCGTACTCAATCATTTCTGGCAGCAGGCCATCGGGCGACATGCCGGAAAATCGCATCCCATGCTGTTCCAGACGATCCTTATAGGCGGTGTTCACCTCATACCGGTGTCGATGGCGCTCCGAGATTTCCATTGAGCCATAGATTTCGCTCACCCGGCTGCCGCGCTTGAGCAGGGCGGGATAGGCGCCCAGACGCATGGTGCCGCCGAGATCGCCGTTCACTCCGCGTATTTGCAGCTCGTTGCCCCTCATCCATTCGGTCATGAGACCGACGACGGGATGCGAAGTAGCCCCAAACTCGGTGGAGTTCGCATCATCGATGCCGCACAGATTGCGCGCCGCTTCGATCACGGCCATCTGCATCCCGAAGCAGATGCCGAAATACGGGACCTGGCGCTCGCGTGCGAACTGGGCGGCTCTGATTTTTCCTTCCGTGCCGCGTTGGCCGAATCCGCCCGGGACGAGAATTCCGTTCACGTGCTCGAGGAAGGGCGCCGGATCCCCACGCTCGAACACCTCTGACTCGATCCAATCGAGCGTAACGCGCACCTTGTTGGCGATGCCTCCGTGGGAAAGCGCCTCGATCAGAGACTTATAGGCGTCTTTCAGGCCGGTATATTTGCCCACAATGGCGATGGTGACGTCGCCCTCGGGGTTGCGGATACGCTCGTTCACGAATTGCCAGCGCGAAAGATCGGGCTCGGCCTTGGGCTCCATCGCAAATGCCGCAAGCACCTCGCGATCGAGTCCCGCCAGATGGTACGCTTCCGGTACCGCATAAATGTTGTCGACATCACGCGCCTCGATCACGGCGCTGGGACGCACATTGCAGAACAGCGCGAGCTTGCGCCTTTCCTCCATGGGGATCGGCCGGTCGGTCCGGCAAAGCAGAATGTCAGGCTGGATTCCGATCGAGCGCAGCTCCTTGACCGAGTGTTGAGTGGGTTTGGTCTTGAGCTCGCCCGCCCCCGCTACAAACGGCAAAAGCGTCAGGTGGATATAGATTGCATGATGACGAGGCAGGTCATTGCCGAGCTGCCGAATGGCCTCGAAGAAGGGCAGACCTTCGATGTCTCCGACCGTCCCACCGATCTCGCACAGCACAAAATCGAAGCCTTCATTGCCTTCGCGAATGAACTCTTTGATCGAGTTGGTGACATGCGGCACGACCTGGATCGTGGCGCCCAGATAATCACCACGCCGCTCCTTGGCGAGAATTTCCTGGTAGATGCGACCGGTAGTGATGTTGTCCTGACGGGTAGCAGGGCGGCCGGTGAACCTCTCGTAATGCCCAAGGTCGAGGTCGGTTTCCGCGCCATCGTCGGTAACGAAGACCTCTCCGTGCTGGTAGGGCGACATCGTGCCGGGATCGACGTTGAGGTACGGATCGAGCTTGCGAAGCCGGACCCGGTAGCCGCGTGCCTGCAGCAGCGCGCCCAATGCCGCTGAACCGAGACCTTTACCGAGAGATGAAACCACGCCGCCGGTGATGAAGATGTACCGCGCCATGGGGGCCAACCTTTAACGCGGCGGCGACGATTCGACGAGAGTGCTGCGGCAGTTCTCGCCCGCAATTCTATGCATAAAACGCATGCAGCGCTTTTTCACAGTTTTTTCCGCCACTTGCTAGGCTTTGCTTATGTCGAACTTTGACGCGGCATTCGTGTTCTGCATGCCTCGTTGCGGCAAAGGCGCGCTTTCACCTCGATTCCGGCACCTGCGGGCCAGGCGCTGGTGCAGGTGCGGCGGGTTGCGGTTCGGACTGGCGCAGCCGGTCGAGCACATTGCCCCCAGGCGTTTGCGGCGCGCTGGCAGGACCCTGCTGCACGGGCGCACCCTGGATGATGGAGGCCGGTTTGCGGCCCCACCCCGCCAGGATCGAGAGCACGAGGCTCGTCCCAAAGAACACGGCTGCCAGAATGGCCGTTGTCCTGGTCAGCGCATTGGACGTGCCCCGGCTCGATAGAAAACCACCGGTCGAGCCTATGCCGAGCCCTCCTCCTTCGGACTTCTGCAGCAGCACCACTCCGATCATGGCCCCGACGACCATCAGATGAATGACCACGATCACATGCTGCATGAGATAGGCTCGCTCAGTTTCTCCGGAGGCTCATATAGGCGGCGCGCGGCGGGCGCACCACGTCCATCACTTTTTCGGCTGCGGACTTTCGTGGCCGCATACTGTTGCAATGGCCAAAAAATCACCTGCGCGCAGGCTCGCGCCGCCGACGAGCGCTCCATCCACGTTGGCAACATGCATCAGTTCCCTGGCGTTGGAAGGAGTGACTGAGCCGCCATAGAGAATGCGTATGTCCTCGCCTGCAGCGCCGAATTGCGAGTTGAGCTGTCCGCGGAGAAACTTGTGCATCTGCGCAATTTCAGCCGGAGTGGGCGTCACCCCGGTACCGATGGCCCAGACCGGCTCATAAGCAATCACGCCGCTTTCGGCATTCGCCTCGTCGGGAAGCGAACCTCGAAGCTGCGTAGCGACCACATCCTCGGCTTTCCCTTTCTCTCTGTCCTCTTTGGTTTCTCCGACACAGATGATGGCAAGAAGCCCCGCCCGGCGCGCGGCCAGGGCCTTTGCCCGTACCTGCGCGTCCGTTTCTCCGTATCGGGTGCGCCGTTCGGAATGCCCCAGAATGACGGCGGTGGCCCCCGCATCTTTGAGCATTTCGGCCGACAAGTCGCCGGTAAATGCTCCTTTGGGCTCGCTGTGGCAGTCCTGGGCGCCGATCCTTACCGCCGTACCCGCAGCAGCTTTTGCAAATTTAACGAGCAGCGTAGCTGGCGGACATACCATGAGGTCGACATTTGCGAGCTGCCGCGCGCCTTCGATTATGGCCGACAGCTCCGGGAGCGAACCCCGCAGCCCATTCATTTTCCAATTGCCCGCGACCAGCGGACGGCGTGGCGACATGCCCGAGATGCCCTTGCGTCTAAATGGCGCGCTCTGCCGGCGCGCTTCGGCAGCGCCGTTATCAGGCATGTAAACGTCACGCCAGACTAGAAGAGCATGGCACCCTGCAAATGCCGCCCGTTTTCGCCACAAAGTTGCGGCAGGGAATGGCTGTTTCTATGATATCCGCCATACGCACTTTGTCTCGGCTGGCGCCAATCGCAGCCCTTTTTCCTTCCGGATAATCGATGCTCCGCGGACTACGAAAAGCCTCCACGAACTGGCTGGGCAAGGCTGTCATGGCCGGGGTCGTCGGCTTTCTCGTGATCAGCTTCGCGATCTGGGGCATCGGAGATATTTTCCACGGTTTCGGGCGTTCGAGCGTGATGAAAATCGGGCGCACGGAGATAGGCATCGAGCAGTTCCGGGCCTTGTACAACGAGCGCCTGCAGCAATTCTCCAAGCAGCTTGGCCGCCCGATCAGCCTCGATCAGGCGCGCGCACTGGGCCTCGATCGCCTGATCCTTGGGCAGCTGGTTGCGGAATTCGTGCTGGACGAGACTGCGCGCAGGAACGGGCTCAACATTTCAGATGCCGAGGTCGTCAATCAGATCAAGAATGATCCCGCCTTCAAGGGACCCAACGGCCAGTTCGACCGGTTCCGGTTCGAGCAGATCATTCGCAACGCAGGCTACACTGAGGCGCGATTCATCGCCGAGCAGCGCAGGCGCCTGCTGCGGCGCGAGCTTGCCGGCACGATCAGCACTGGCATGACGGCCCCCAATGCATTGGTCGAGGCCGCCGATCGCTATCAGAACGAGAGTCGCTCGATCGAATACGTGCTCTTCGATCGTGCGCAGGCCGGCGATATCCCAGCACCGTCACCGGAAGTGCTCGCAAAATATTTCGAGGACCACAAGGTTCTGTTCCGCGCGCCCGAATACCGTAAAGCAGTGATCGTGTCTTTGATCCCGAGCGAGCTTGCGCGCTGGATCGAAATCTCAGATGCCGAAATCGAACGCGCGTACAACGAGCGCCGCGCCCGTTATGTCGTTCCGGAACGGCGTCACATCCAGCAGATCACGTTTCCGAACGCGGCAGCAGCCGAGGCCGCGTCGCAACGCATCGCGCAGGGCGTGTCTTTCGACGAGATCGCCAAAGAACAGGGCAAAACCGAAAAAGACATCGATCTCGGCACGGTCACGAAAGCCGAGCTGATCGATCGACCCGTCGCGGATGCCGCCTTCGCGCTGAAGGAAGGCGAGGTCAGCGCGCCGGTACAAGGAAGGTTCGGAATTGTCCTTGTAAGGGCGCTCAAGATCGAGCCAGAGCAGGCGCGCTCGCTGCAGGATGTCGCGGGCGAGCTCAAGCAGGAGGTGGCGCTGGCGCGCGCCAAGACCGAAGTATTGAGCTATTACGACAAGATCGAGGACGCGCGCGGAGAAGGCAAACCCCTTGCCGAAGCGGCGGAGACTCTGAAGCTGCCCGCACGCACGATCGAAGCCGTTGACCGTTCCGGACGCGATCCGTCCGGGGCACCGATCGAGCTCCCCGACAGGCAACGATTGCTGGATGGAATTTTTACAAGCGAGGTTGGCGTGGAACGCGACCCGCTGCAAGTGCAGGACGGCTACATCTGGTATGATGTCCTGGGCATAACACCTTCGCACGAGCGCCCCCTCGATGAGGTGAAGGACAAAGTGGAGCAGCGCTGGCGCGAGCAGGAGATCGCCAACCGCCTGACTGCGAAAGTCACGGATTTCTTCGACAAGGCCAAAGGCGGGTCGTCGTTCGCCGATACGGCGGCGGCCGAGCATCTGAAAGTCGACAAAGCGGATGGCATCCGGCGCGGGGGTACGTCCGTGCTTCTCTCCCCGGCAGGCCTGCAAGCGGTCTTTCAAACGCCCAAGGATCAGATCGGCAAGGCCGACGCGGCGCAGTCGCCCGAGCAGATTGTGTTCCGGGTCACAGAGGTCACGGTACCGCCGATGGACCCCAATTCGGATGACGCCAAACGCATGGTGGAGACGCTTAACCGCGGAATTTCGGAAGAGCTGTTCGAGCAATATATTGCGCGTCTCGAACGGGAGATTGGCGTCACTTTCAATCAGGCGGCGCTCAGACAGGTGACCAGCGGATCCGCGGGTTCGAGCGACAACGACTAACGTTTCCATGCAGATCGAGCCGCCAGAATCGGCGTTCGCCAAGCGCTACGCACGCGGCGAGGCGCAGATCGTGTGGACCACTCTGGTTTCGGATCTTGAGACTCCGGTTTCGGCCTTTCTCAAGCTCGCCGGCGATCGTTCAACGAGCTTTCTTCTGGAATCAGTGGAGGGGGGAGAGGCCCGCGGGCGTTATTCCATCATCGGGCTCAGTCCGGATCTGGTGTGGCGGAGCGTGGATGGTCGTGCCGAAATCCGTCGTAACGGGGAACCGGGGTTTGCGCCTTGCAGGCAAATGGGCCTCTCCGGATTGCGGGAGCTGATTGCCGAGAGCCGGATCGAGCTCCCGGAGACGCTGCCCCCAATGGCCGCCGGAATATTCGGATATCTCGGCTACGAGATGGTGCGGCTCATGGAGAGATTGCCGCCGCCAAATCCCGATCCCATCGGGGTTCCGGATGCGATGCTGCTGCGGCCCACCATCGTAGTTGTGTTCGATACTGTGACGGACACAATGACGGTGGTCACGCCGGTCAGACCGGATGGCGAGCGATCCCCTGAAATCGCGCTGCAGCGGGCGCGCGACCGGCTTGCGTCCATTGTGCGCGCGCTCGATGCCCCCCTCCCCCATTTGCCCGCCCGCGCCAGCACCGGTCCGATTACCGTTTGGCCCTCCTCCAATACCGAGGTAGCCGAGTATGAGCGCATGGTGGACTCGGCAAAGGAATACATTGCGGCCGGCGATATTTTCCAAGTCGTGCTGTCACAGCGGTTCGAGGCGCCCTTCGAGCTGCCGCCATTTGCGCTCTATCGCGCTCTGCGGCGCATCAATCCCGCCCCATTCCTCTACTTTTTGAACTTCGGCGAGTTTGCCATCGCCGGCTCCAGCCCTGAGATCCTGGTGCGGGTGCGCGAAGGAACGGTCACCATTCGGCCGCTCGCCGGCACGCGGCCGCGGGGTGCAAGTCCGGAGCAGGACAAGCTTCTGGAGCTCGAGCTTTTGGCTGACGAGAAGGAACGCGCCGAGCATCTGATGCTGCTCGACCTCGGGCGCAACGATGTCGGCCGTGTTGCCCGAACCGCGACCGTAACGGTGACCGACCAGTTCTCGATCGAGCGCTTCAGCCAAGTGATGCACATCGTGTCCAACGTCGAAGGCAAGCTCGACCCAACCAAGGACGCGCTCGATGCGCTGATCGCGGGCTTTCCGGCCGGAACCGTATCGGGCGCGCCGAAGGTGCGCGCCATGGAGATCATCGACGAGCTCGAGAAGGAAAAGCGCGGCGTGTACGCGGGGGCGGTAGGATATTTCTCCGCCGCGGGCGAGTTTGACAGCTGCATCGTGCTGCGTACTGCGCTGGTCAAGGACGGCAAGATGTATGTTCAGGCAGGTGCCGGAATTGTCGCCGATTCCAGCCCACAGCGTGAGCAGCAGGAATGTGTCGACAAGGCCAAGGCGCTGTTCCGGGCAGCAGAGGAGGCGAAGCGCTTCACCGGCAGCCGCAGCGCCTAAGTGAGGCGCGGCTGGCTTCGGGGGCGGCTCGGCTACGCGGCTTCGGCAATCGCCTTGCCTGCTTCCTGTGTGCTGGCCTGCCCGCCGATATCACGCGTGCGCGGGCCATCTTTGAGAACCGTCTCGATGGCGCGCAGTATGGCGTCACCCGCATCGTCATGTCCGAGATGTTTGAGCATGAGCGCGCCGGACCAGATCTGGCCAATCGGGTTGGCAATGTTGCGGCCGTAAATATCGGGTGCCGAGCCATGCACCGGCTCGAACATCGAAGGAAACTCGCGTTCCGGGTTGAGATTGGCCGACGGCGCAATGGCAACCGTCCCGGTGCAGGCCGGCCCCAGATCCGAGAGAATATCGCCGAACAGGTTCGAGGCCACCACCACGTCGAACCGATCCGGATTTTGCACGAAATGCGCACTCAGGATGTCGATATGATAGGAGTCGGCGCGCACGTCGGGATAGAGATCCGCCATCGCCTGGGCGCGCTTGTCCCAATACGGCATGGAGATGAAGATGCCGTTCGATTTTGTGGCCCAGGTCAGGTGCTTCTTGGGACGTGAGCGCGCGAGCTCGAAGCCGTAACGCAGAATGCGATCCACGCCGCGACGCGTGAACAGATTCTCCTGAATGACGAGCTCCTGATCGGTGCCTTCAAAGGCGAGACCGCCGAGGGAGGAGTATTCGCCTTCGGTATTTTCGCGTACGACGATGAAATCGATGTCACCGGTTTCGCGCCCCCGCAACGGCGATTGAATGCCCGGCATCAAGCGCACGGGCCGCACGTTGGCATATTGCTGAAATCCGCGCCGGATCGGGATCAGCAAGCCCCAAAGCGAGACGTGATCCGGCACGCCCGGAAAGCCCACAGCGCCAAGATAGATCGCATCGTAATCGCGGATCTGCTCTAGTCCGTCCTCCGGCATCATGCGGCCGGTCTTGATGTAGTATTCGCAGCTCCAGGGGAACTCGTCCCAGCGAAAGCGGATGCCGTATTTCGTTCCTGCAGCGTCCAGGACGCGGATGCCCTCGGGCACGACTTCCTTGCCAATGCCGTCGCCCGGAATGACCGCGATGCGATACTCGTTCATGACCTCCCTCCGGAGCGCTACGTGGAAGCTCAACAATAGCGGCTCGACGCGCGGGAGACGATGCAAGCGGCAGCGTGAGGAAACACGCTGATCATCACTCCTCTGCTGTTCCGTTACAGTTCGGCCGCCAGCGAAACTTCGGCCGAAACTGAGAATTACGGTCCCGCGTTGTCGTGGGCGTGCCCTCTTCAATCCGAGCACCGATCATGCGCAGTGTTGTTCTCAGGTCTGTATGGCTTTCGTCCGCGGGTGCGAGCAGCCGTGCAGCAAAAGGGGTATCCCGTTCGACCTTGACGCAGTCGCTGACGCTCGTGGCCATGAGCCTGGGATATGGTGTCGTTCAACTCGACGTCACCATCGTCAACACCGCTCTTACCAGCATCGGTGGCTCACTTGGCGGCGACGTCACTGCATTACAGTGGGTTGTCAGCGCCTACACGATTTCGTTCGGCGCCTGCATATTAACCGCCGGCGCACTCGGTGATCGGCTGGGCGCCAAGATAATTTTCATGACCGGCTTTGCGATATTTACCGTCGCTTCGCTTGGCTGTGCGTTGGCGGGGAGCGCCTCCACGCTGATTGCTTTACGCGCCGTGCAGGGAATAGGGGCCGCAATTCTGGTACCGAACTCGCTCGCGCTACTCAACCATACGTACCGCGGCGATGTCGAGCGTGGGCGTGCCGTCGGTATTTGGGCAGCCGGAGCGAGCCTGGCGCTGACAGCGGGGCCGCTCGTCGGGGGTGGGCTGATTGCACTTGCAGGTTGGCGGAGCATCTTCCTCGTGAATCTGCCAATCGGTTTGGTCGGACTGTGGCTGACGTGGCAGTACGTAGCTGACACGCCGCGCACACAGCATGAACTCGACTTGCCGGGCCAGACAGCAGCCATCGCACTGCTCGGCACGCTGGCTGCCGCCATCATCGAAGCCGGTCGAGTCGGGTGGCAAAATTTCTGGGTCCTGGGCGGATTCGCCGCCTTTATTATTCTTGCTGCACTTTTCGTGGTGCGGGAGCGCCACGCCGATGAACCCATGCTTCCAGTTTCGCTCTTCCGGCATCGGGTATTCGCGTTGACCTCCGTAATCGGGCTTCTGGTCAATATCGGTTTTTACGGTCTGATATTTGTGTTCAGCCTTTACTTGCAGGAGATCAACGGTTGGTCACCTCTTCTCACCGGTTTGGCCTTCGCGCCCATGATGGGAGTGGTGCTGCCGGTCAACCTCATTGCACCGCGGTTGGCCGAGCGATTTGGCGCCCCGGCAGTAATCGCCGTCGGCAGCCTGGTCGCCGCGGCGGGCTGTCTTACCCTCCTCGGAGTGGATCGCGGCACCAGCTATTGGGCAATGTGCGCGCAGCTTGTCGCCATGGGTGGTGGCCTTGGTCTCCTGGTCCCGCCGCTCACGTCCACGCTACTCGGAAGCGTTGATAAGTCGCGCTCCGGGGTGGCGGCCGGCATACTCAACTCCGCCCGCCAAACCGGCAGCGTGATCGGCGTGGCGTTGTTTGGCTCGTTCATCGGATCGAGCGACACGTTCATGTGCGGCGTTCGCATGGCGCTGCTTACATCGGCCGTTCTTTTGCTGATGGCCGCGGCCGCAATTCTCGCGACTCCACTTGGCGGCCTCATTGGCGCAGCCCGGCAACTAGGTTTGCAACTGATGACAGGGAGACATCGATGATGATCACGGCCTTCATCCGTTACCAGCTCGACCCCTTCAAGCGCGGCGAATTCGAAGAATACGCTCGCAAATGGCTGAAGATTATTCCGAAGTGCGGGGGCAAGCTTGTCGGCTATTGGATGCCGCACGAAGGCATCAACAACATCGCCTACGGACTCATATCGTTTGAGAGCTTGGCGGCGTACGAGAGCTATCGAGCTCGACTGCAGAGCGACGCCGAAGGGGCAGCGAACTTCGAGCTTGCGCAAAGAGGGCGCTTTATTCTTTCCGAGGAGCGTACGTTCTTGCGCCAAGTGACTTAAGGACGAGCCTTGGGCGGACAATGCTGGTAGCCGAGCGGGCCGATTTGCTTGCCGGATTGGCCCAATTGGTCGTCTTCTGAATACAGGGTCGACGTGCTACATTTGACGGGGCCTAGCTGGGCGCGAAAAGCGGCTGCAACCCCGCAGTAAAAGCGTTGTTTACGGGCACTTTTGGCGATGATTCTGCTGATCGATAATTATGACAGCTTCACCTTCAATCTATTCCATTACCTGGGAGGATTGGGGGCGGACGTCATGGTCCATCGCAATGACAAGATCACAGTCGATCAGGCGCTGCGCATGCGGCCGGAGTCGATTGTCTTGTCGCCGGGCCCCTGCACGCCGGATCAGGCCGGCATTTGCCTTGCGCTCATAAGAGCGGCGGCAGCGACAATTCCGATCCTCGGCGTCTGTCTGGGGCATCAAGCCATAGGCCAGGCGTTCGGAGGCACAGTCGTGCGCGCTCCTGTCCCCATGCACGGCAAGCTTTCCATAATCAGGCATAAAGGCGAGGGCGTCTTTCGCGGCATCAACGGGCCGTTCAAGTCGACACGCTATCACTCCTTGATTGTCAATGGCGCGGGCCTGCCCAGCGAGCTTTCCATAACCGCGGAAACAGATAATGGGCTGATCATGGGTCTTGCACATCGCACGCTGCCCGCGCACGGAGTTCAGTTCCATCCCGAAAGCATCGCGTCCGAGAATGGGCACGTGATCCTGCGCAATTTCCTTGACCTCGCTGCGGCGTGGAATGCTGGGCGAGCTCGCTTGCCGGGGCGCGGTGAGGCGATTGCAGCTGTGGCTCAGACGTGAGCGATGAGTTCAAGGCCTTGATCGCCAAAGCCGCGACAGGCGCCAGTCTGACCCGCGAGGAATCCGCGCGCGGATTTCACACGATGATCTCTGGCGAGGCGACACCAGCGCAGATGGGCGGGTTGCTGATGGCATTGCGCGTGCGCGGCGAAACAGTAGACGAGATCACGGGCGCGGTCACCGCAATGCGCAGCAAGATGCTGCGCGTTCGCGCTCCTTCCGAGGCCATTGACATTGTCGGAACCGGTGGCGACGCATCGGGATCGTTCAACATTTCGACTTGCGCAGCGTTCGTTGTTGCGGGCGCCGGCGTTCGCGTCGCCAAACACGGCAATCGAGCGCTGTCTTCCCGCTCAGGCGCCGCGGACGCGCTGCACGCGCTCGGCGTCAATCTCGATCTGTCTGCCGATGGAATTGCTGCATGCATTGATCAGGCTGGCATCGGCTTCATGTTCGCACCGGCACATCATCCAGCAATGAAGAACGTGGGAGCGACGCGCCTTGAGCTTGCTACTCGCACTATCTTCAACCTGCTTGGACCGCTTTCGAATCCGGCCGACGTCAAGCGCCAGATGGTCGGCGTATTCTCGCGGCACTGGATCGAACCCCTTGCGCATGTGCTCAGGAATCTCGGTTCCGATCGTGCCTGGGTCGTACACGGATCCGACGGCTTGGACGAAATCACGACCACCGGGCCAACATCCGTTGCCGCGCTCGACGCGGGCACGGTCCGCGTGTTCGAGATTGCTCCCGAAGATGCAGGGCTGCCGCGCGGCAAGCCCGAATTGTTGCGTGGCGGCGACCCGGAGCAGAACGCGGCAGCGATCGCCGACTTGCTCAAAGGCAAAAAGGGACCTCTGCGCGATGTGGTCGTGCTCAACGCAGCCGCAGCTTTTATTGTTGCCGGACACGCGGCCGATCTGAAAGAGGGAGCGGCGTTGGCACATAAATCAATCGATTCCGGAGAAGCGGAAGGCGCGCTTCAGCGGCTCGTCACTCTGAGCCATCGGTACACATGAACGACATTCTCAGCAGGATCGGTGCTTACAAGCGCGAAGAGATTGCGCGCGCCAAGCGCGTGTATCCGCAGACCGAGCTGGAAATGCGTGCTAGATCCGCTTCCTCTCCGCGCGGATTCATCGCTGCGATCAAGCGGCAAATTGCGAAAGGACAGTTCGCGCTCATAGCGGAAATCAAGAAGGCCAGTCCTTCCCAGGGGCTCATCCGCGCAGAATTCGATCCCGAAGCACTTGCGCGCGCCTATGAGGCAGGCGGCGCAACCTGCCTTTCCGTCCTGACCGACGACCCGTCATTCCAGGGCAAGCTTGAATTTCTGGAGCTCGCGCGTGGGACCACACAGCTGCCGGTGCTGCGGAAGGATTTCATGTATGATCCCTATCAGGTGCTCGAGGCGCGCGCATGGGGTGCCGACTGCATCCTGATCATCATGGCGGCGGTGGAGGACCAACTCGCACGTGACCTCGAGGATGTAGCTGTTGCATTCGGCATGGACGCTCTGCTTGAGGTGCATGAGGAGCGCGAGCTCGAACGCGCATTGCGGCTGCGCTCCCGTCTCATCGGCATCAATAATCGCGACCTGAAAACTTTCGAGACCTCGACCGCGACGAGCAAAAAACTGGCTGCACTGGTTCCCGCTGACCGCATTTGCGTGAGCGAGAGCGGAATTTTTTCAAATGCCGATCTGCACGCGCTTGCCACAGTGGGCATTTCGACATTCCTCGTCGGCGAAAGCCTCATGCGCGCGAGCGATGTGGCAGCGGCCACACGGGCCCTCCTTCGAGGGTCTGAGGTTCGCGCCGCGGAGTGAGCCGTGGCGCTTCCTTCCAGGCTCACTCACGTTGCTAAATCCGGCGATGCCCGAATGGTGGATGTATCGGCAAAGAGGCCAACCGAGCGCATAGCCATTGCCGAGGGTCGCGTGCGGATGATGCGACATACTCTCGATTCGGTGCTTAAAGGGGACGCCAAGAAAGGGGACGTGCTCGCAGCTGCGCGCATCGCCGGAATCATGGCGGCCAAGCGAACGCACGATCTCATTCCATT
>DATCJI010000059.1:0-3648 GCA_036562835.1 Xanthobacteraceae bacterium
CGGCTGATTCAGCCGCGCCGCGGCTTCGGCATGCGTGAGCCCGGCGAAGAACGTCGTTTCGATGGCTTGGCGCTCGTCCGGCGTGAGCGTCGCCAATGCCGCGCGTAGCGACTCGCTCTGTTCGCGCAGCTCGAGCACGTCACGCGCATCGGCAGCCACCTCGGCCAGCGGCTGCTCATCGCCTCCGTGTCTGCGCTTCTTTCGGCTCTCAAAGCGCAGGCGGTCGAGCGCCCGCGAGCGCGCCTGGTTCATGATCCAGCCGAGCACCGTACCGCTCGCGGCGTCGTAACGCGTCGCCCGCCGCCAGACGTCATGAAAGACATCGACGGTGAGTTCTTCAGCGGTTTCCCGGTTGGCCGTCATTCGCATGATCAAAGTGAAGACGGGGCGATGAGCTCTCTCATAGAGCGCATGCAGCGCGAGTTGATCGCCCGCGGCAATCGATTGGACGAGCGTCGCCCAGTCCTGCTCAGGCGCCGGAGCCTTGGACCTAGCATACAGCACGTCGCCCAGCGTTGCCGGCGACTCTTGTGTACGCTCCTTGCCCATTGCATTCGTCCAACTTGCCGCAATACGGCTGTGGCTGCGCGTAAAAATAAATCGTGTCTTCCTATTTCTGCGTTTCGAGCTGCTCGACGAGCGCAGCGATATGCGGGGGGATGGGGGCCGCAAGAGCGTCGTACTGGAGCTTGAGGCAGCGCCCAATTGACAGCCAAACACTTCTATCCCGAGCGGGAATCAACTTGCTTTGATGAGCATCATTTACCCTCGATCTCCGAGGGGTATGGGGTGCAGACCAAGGGTTGGGAAAGTCGGTCTGGACCTGCCGACCAATCCAGTAATCGATCAGGTCGGTCGTTCGAACCACGGAGGCGGGTTGGCCAGTTGGATGTCCCGTTGTCGACAAGCGGGCTCCTCCTCGAGTTGAGGGCCGCCCCAGACGAGCCGATCACTACCGCTCGAATTGAATTGCCAAAGCGAGAACGTTAAATCCGATCGCCGCAGCAAGCGTGATGGCAGAAAGGGCAAGCCACATCCCCTCCTCCCGTCAACTACCCAACGCGCGGCCGTGAGTCGGGTTCCAGACATTTCGTCGGGGGTGGCGAAAGAAAAATGGCCGCAAACGCGCGGGATTAAAGGAAGCAGGGTTCGAAACCGTTCTGCTAGAGACGCACCAACTCCCGAATCCACGCCTCGAACCCCTTGCGCGCACCGCACCAACCTTCAGGCCAAACCGCGCAGTGTTCCCCGAATGTGAGCCTCGCGCACGGTGCGCTCGACCGTCGCCTCGAAGTTCAACGGCTCTTTTGCGCTCGGTTGGAACAGGCGGTGGAACACCTCAATTTTAGACAATGGTCGGCATTCCTCCGCAGGGCCTTGACCCGCAGGTCGCGGATCGCGAGAGTGATCTCCGCTTCTTCGCATGACCTTCGTCGGCCGCGCAGGATGCCATGAAGCTTCTGTTCGTTCATCCTGGCCCATTGCTTTACACGAATATCTTCCTTCGGCTCGAGCCGTTGGGTCTCGAGCTCGTGGCGGAGGCGGCCCGCCGCGCCAAGCACACCGTCCGGCTCCTCGATTTGCAGGTCGAAAGTCACGCCGACTACCACCGCATGCTCGCCGAGTGGCAGCCGGACTTCATTGCGTTTTCCTGCAACTACCTCGCCAATGTGCCCGAGATCGTCGATCTGGCCAAGGCTGCGAAATGCACTCTGCCGCGCGCTTTCATCTGCGTCGGCGGCCACAGCGCCTCCTTCACCGCCACCGCCATTCTGGAACACGGCGAGGGCGCGATCGATTGCGTGCTCAAGGGCGAAGGCGAGGCAGGCATCGTCAAGCTCCTGGAAGCGGTCGACGGCGACCGTGGAGCGATCGCCAAAGTGCCCGGCGCAGTCACCGCGGACGGCGAGGGCCCTCGCCCTGGATTCGTCGAGCACCTCGATGAGATCCGGCCCGCGCGCGACCTCGTGCGCAAGCGCCGCAAATATTTCATCGGCGTGCTCGATCCCTGCGCCTCCATCGAATTTTCCCGCGGCTGCCCCTGGGACTGCTCGTTCTGCAGCGCTTGGACGTTCTACGGCCGCAGTTATCGGCTGCTCAGCCCGGAACGCGTCATCGAGGATCTCGCCTCCATTCGAGAGCCAGGCCTTTTCATCGTCGACGATGTTGCATTCGTCCAACAACGGCACGGCCTTGCAATCGGCGAAGCCATCGCTCGCAAGGGCATCCGCAAGAACTTCTACCTTGAGACGCGCGGCGACGTGCTGCTGCGTCACAAGGAGGTGTTCCAGTTCTGGAAGAAGATCGGCCTCACCTACATCTTTCTCGGCCTCGAGGCGCTCGACGAGGAGGGATTGCGAAAGTATCGCAAACGCATTCCGCTCGGGCGTAATTTCGAGGCGCTCGAATTCGCCCGCTCGCTGGGCGTCGGGGTGGCCATCAACATCATCGCCGACCCGGACTGGGATGAGGATCGCTTCCGGGTGGTGCGCGAGTGGTGCATGAACGTGCCGGAGGTGGTGAACATCAGCATCAATACGCCCTATCCCGGCACGGAGACGTGGCTCACCGAGCAACGTCGATTGGAGACGCGGGACTACCGCTTGTTCGACATCCAGCACGCCGTGCTGCCGACGAAATTGCCGCTTGCGACGTTCTATCGCGAGCTCCTGCATACCCAGCAGGTGCTCTTCCGCAAGCATATGACGTGGTGGACCGCACCGGTGTTTGCCGGCGTGCTCGCCCGCAATCTGTTGCGTGGGCAAACCAACTTCATGCGCGGCATCATGAATTACAACAAGGTCTACAACGCCGAGAAGATGCTGTCGGATCATGCCCGGCCGGTCCAATACGAATTGCCGTTGCCGCCGCGCGCGCCGGTTGACAGCCGGGACGCCAAAGCCTCCCAGCTCTATATTCATGCACCGCGCGGCCGCGCCGGCCGTAGCATCGACGATTCCACCGAGCACTTCGTCGAGGCGACGCGCATGGGCGCTTCCACCTAAGATAAAATCGGCGGCATCGTTGCGTGCGCCGCCTGCGGGGATCCGTTTCCTGCGGCGCGTGAACCCTGTCCGCCTCGCCGGCAGCGCGAACGGCGCTTGTTCCGTGACCGCACACCAAATACCGTAAACGTGCTGCACGCATAGTGGATGTCAGCTTTCCATTAAGCGCGCCTGCAGCGCTGCGTCCCGGAGGCGGGAACGTGCCGCGATGGAAACCCCTATGGCCGTCCCTGCCGGCCGCCATTCCGCACTATGGAATTGCAGTGCTGGCGGTCGCCGCAGCCGTCGGCGCCGGGCTACTAATCGACCGCTTCCTGCAAAGCGCGCCGTTTGTGTCGCTGTTTCTCTGCGCGGTCCTTCTCGCAGCCTGGCTTGGCGGCCTCGGCCCGGGTCTGTTTGCAACCGGACTCGCCATCCTGGCTTTCGACTACTTTTTCATTCCCCCGGTGCTTTCGGTCGAGTTGGGGGTTCAGGGCGGGCTGCGGCTCGCGCTTTTTGCCGTCGCTGCACTGATCGTGGTTTGGATCAGCGCGGCGCAGAAACGCACGGCGGAGTCGCTGCGCCGCGCACGCGACGATCTGCGGGCGACGGTCGCGGAGTTGCGGCGGAGCGAGACCTATTTGGCGGAAGCGCAGCGGCTCAG
>DATCJI010000100.1:0-4043 GCA_036562835.1 Xanthobacteraceae bacterium
GCTCGCCGTGATTTTGCTGCGAATTGCCGGCACCACTCATCCAGGACCAAAGCTCTTGATCGACCATCCCGAGACTGCCGAGCGAGTTGCCGCCATTGAAGCCGCAATCGAAAAGTTGCCCAAGCCAGCCCCGCTCCGGGAGCTGTTGACGGAAGGCGAATGGCGCGCGTTGAAATCCATCTGCAGCACGGCAGCCCCCTGAGAATGGCCAAGCGCTACGTTCATTCGGAGCCGGCCTCTCGCCTCGCCATCTGGGCGCGGCGCACCGCGGGCTTTGCGTTCGCCGCCACGTTTCTTGCGGTGCTCATCGTGCGCTCCGGCGTACTGGAGATCAAACCCGCGCTTGCGACTTTTGGCGGTGCCCTCGCGATCGCGGTGGTCGCGCTGCTGCTGGCGCTCGCCGCGCTTGCCGTGATCTGGATGGAGGGGCTCGCCGGACTCGGTGCGGCATTGGGCGCAATGGCCATTTCGTTCGCCATCCTTGCCTATCCGGCGTATTTGGGAATTCGCGCCTACCGGCTCCCGTGGATCTACGACATCACCACCGACCCCATCGATCCACCCCGCTACGAGGCGCTTGGCCGCGCGCGGCCGCGCGACGCCAATCCCGTTGCCTATGCGGGCCTCTACGCGGCCGAGCAGCAGCGCAACGCGTATCCCGATATCGGGCCGCTCGGAACCAACGCCACTGTGCAGTCCGCCTATCGGGCAACGCTGGCGGTCATGAACAAGCACAAGGATTCGTTCCTGGCCCCCTACTGGCGGGTGATCGAGGCGCGCGAGCCCCTGACGGGGCGCCGGGACGGGCGCATTGAAGCGGTCGCCTATTCCTCGATCATGGGTTTTCGTGACGATGTTTCAGTGCGTGTACGCGAGGAGCCGGACGGCGCGCGCATCGATGCGCGCTCATCCTCCCGTTATGGCGCCTTCGATTTCGGCACCAACGCATCGCGCATTCGCAAGCTCATGAACGACATCGAGGATGCCATCAGGGCGCAGAAGATCGAGCGCCCGCCCCCCGTCGCACCCGCTCCGAAGGGGAAGAAATCGATGGGCAAAAAGGATCAGGCCAAGCGATAACGCGCCGCGGTTGCGCTTGCGCCTTCGGCGATCACCAGCCCGCGTTCCGCCAAATACTCGAGATGCGCAAGCACCGAGAGCCCGGCCGCGTGCACCAGGCGCGGGTCGAGCCCGATATAGATCGCACGCACCAGGGTCGGGATGTCGGCTGCGCCCTTCCCGAGTCGATGCAGGATTGCCGCTTCGCGCCCCTGTCGATGCGCGATGTAATGCCGCGCGAACCGGGGGGCATCGCGTACCACGCCGCCATGCCCGGGCAGATAGATCGGCTCGTCGCGCGCCGCGACCCTCTGCAGGGAGTCCATATAAGGGCGCATGGCGCCGTCAGGGGGAGCCACGACAGGCGTCGACCACGCCATCACATGGTCGCCTGAGAACAGGAGCCTGGGCTCGCGCAGCGCGTAAGCCATGTGGTTTGGGGTGTGCCCGGGAGTGGCGACCGCTTCGATGACCCATCCGGGGGCCTCGACGATCTCTCCGTCCGCGAGGCTGCGATCGGGCTTGAACTCGATGTCGTTGCTTGCCTCGAGGCGCGCGTTCTCGCCCGTATGGAGCGGGCGTGCAGGTCGATGCGGACCTTGCGCCAGAACGGTCGCACCCGTCGCCGCCTTGATGCGCGCAGCAGCCGGGGAATGGTCGCGATGCGTGTGTGTGACGAAGATGTGGGTGACGGTTTCCCCGCGCACCGCATCGAGCAATGCGGCAATGTGTCTTTCCTCGAGGGGACCCGGATCGACAATCGCCACGCTCCCGCGCCCAACTATGTAGGAAACCGTGCCCCTGAACGTGAACGGGCTCGGGTTGTTGGCAAGCAGGCGCCGCACGCCTGGGACCACCTCCTCCGGAACCCCCGGCGCGAGATCGAATTGTTTGTCGAACGGAATGTCGGCGCTCATGTGATGAAAATCAGCCTCGGTGCGCAACGCAGGGCTGCGCGATCACTCGCCGGACTGGTGATATTTACGGTTTTGCTTGCGGCGATCGTCACAAGGCCGCCGAAATGGCTGTCCGATTTCGACCAGTCGTTTTATCTGACGATTGCGTACGACATCAGGCATCATGGCGTTTTCAGCAACGGCGTTTTCGATGACGTGAACAGCACCGTTGCGGGCCCGGCGCCGGGCATGTTCTTCGGGCCTGTGTATCCATGGTTGGTCGTGCTCGCAAGCAAGCTGGACGGCCGCTTTGCACAGGCTCTCGATTGCAGCGTCGAGTCCAATCACAAGCTGCGCGATGGCGGCGAATGCGAAGTCTATGCACGGCCCGTTCACCTCATGCATGCCGCATTCCTTGCCGCGGGCGTAATCGCCATCGCCCTTGCGAGCGAGCTCATTTTCGGAAGCAGCGCAGTTTTTTTGCCGGCGGCGATCCTTGCCACCCTCGCGCTACTGCCTGAGGCTGACCTCTTCTCATTCGCCATGACCGAGAGCGCGACGTTTTCGCTTTACAGCATTGCTGCCCTGCTGCTTCTCTATTCTTTGCTGCGCCCTCGCCCGATCTGGTTCTTTTTTGCCGGCCTGGCGTTCGGCTTGCTTTGCCTCACCCGCGCATCCTTTGCCTTCGCGGCACTCGTCGGCATTGGCCTCATCGTGCTTGCCGCCCGCGGGCACGACCAGCAAACGATCCGGCAGTTTGTACGCGGGGCAGCAATATTCGTTTTGGGATGGGGTTTGGCGGTCGGCCCCTGGGTGATTCGCAACGGTGTTTCAATCGGCAAATGGGGTCTGACCGAGGAATATGGATCGGCCGCCCTGGTCGAACGCTTCGCTTTCGACGACATGCGCCTTTCCGAATACCTGCTCGCTTTTCCCTATTGCCTTCCCGCCATCGGACGTCCCGCAGTCAAGTTGGCGGCCGGCCCCGACGCCATGCAGAGGTTCGAGTATCAGAGTCCCAACAGCTTCTTTGGCGCGGGGCGCGCGCACCGCGAACAGCTGCGGGCCGCATATGGCCGGCTTGATCCGCTGATCGGGCGCATTGCCGTGGAGGAGATGAGCCAGCGCGGATTGCGCTACGTACTCACCAGTATCCCGCTCGCCTGGTGCGGTATGTGGGTGGGAGAAATGCTTGGCCTCGTCTTGCTGCCGCTGTTCGTCCCCGCTTGCGTTATGACGACACGGGAGTGCAGGTCCGTCCTGCTTGGCTATTCGGCGCCCGCTTTGCTCATGTTGGCAACACATGCGGCCGTCGCAAACCACTACACGCGTTATAATCTGGTCTTGATCGGGCCCTTCTCGGTGGCTGCCGCCTGGATGATCATGACTGCAGTACGGGCGTATGTTGCGCGACCGCCATTTTTTCTGCGCCGCCAGGATGCCGGAGCGACGCGTTTCTGACCCTGGGCATCGAGCCCACGGCTCCGCGCATTGTAAAATACGATAGTCTGCAATGCGGGCACACGCGGGTGAGGCATTTGGCATTGCCGTCTTTGGAACGTGTTGCAGGGCGGCCGCGTGGGTTCGTTTTTGCAAAATTGGCTGCTGCCTCATTCCGTGTCGGTCAGTATCCAACCGTTCCTCTCTGTAAAGAACAGAAAAAATACAATTGCCCCTTTGATACGAAATAACAAATCCGGAAAATTGCGCTGGTTATCAGGAGCGAAAGAGTCTGTTTCCGGCAAAGATCAGGAAACCGCACTCTCGAAGGCGGAGCTCTCTTGCGGCACGAACGAGATTTGCCTAGCGTGACCTGCCGGCACGGAAAAACCCGGCGCGGCCACCCGCCCGGGCACAGTTGTCACTGCTAACGTATTGTGCCCCGCCTTCTGTACAGTGTCAACCCTACAATCGTACCTCTCAGCACATCCGCACGGCTTCCTTGCCGGCTATTTCAAGAGCTAGCGTGCGTACCGATAGCAATCAGTGATGCAAAGCAGCCGGCTCCGCACTAGTGCCGGCAGCGCGCGCAAGCAAACCCGGTATAGCGGGTCAGCCGCGGAGGCGCTTGCAAAGCGAGCGCGCAGG
>DATCJI010000125.1:0-21669 GCA_036562835.1 Xanthobacteraceae bacterium
GGCCCCAGTCCTTCAGCACATCCGCCGCCGGGCGGCGGCGGGTCTCAATATCGGCAAGCACGTCGATGGCCGCGGAAACGCGCGCCCCCGGGGTCATTCCTAACCGCGGCTGGGATAATTGGGGCTCTCGCGCGTGATGGCAACATCGTGCACGTGGCTCTCGCGCAGGCCGGCGCCGGAAATGCGCAAAAACTCGGCTTTCTCGTGCAGCTCGGCGAGCGTGCGCGCTCCCACATAGCCCATGGCCGCGCGCAGGCCGCCGGCGAGCTGGTGCAAGACGCTTCCGGCTGGGCCTTTGTAGGGCACCTGCCCCTCGACCCCCTCAGGCACGAGTTTCAGCGAGTCCTTGATGTCCTGCTGGAAATAACGATCGGCCGAGCCGCGCGCCATCGCGCCGACCGATCCCATGCCGCGATAGGTCTTGTAGGAACGTCCTTGATAGAGAAAGACCTCGCCCGGGCTCTCGTCGGTGCCCGCGAGCAGCGAGCCGACCATGGCGCAGGCTGCACCCGCGGCGAGCGCTTTGGCGAGGTCGCCCGAATATTTGATTCCGCCGTCCGCAATCACCGGCGTTTTGCTGGCGCGCGCGGCATCGACAGCATCCATGATGGCGGTGAGCTGGGGCACGCCCACCCCGGCAATCACGCGCGTCGTGCATATCGAGCCTGGGCCAATTCCCACCTTGATTGAGTCGGCGCCCGCATCGATCAGCGCCTTCGCCCCTTCGGCGGTGGCAATGTTGCCGGCGACCACCTGCACCGCATTGGAGAGGCGCTTGATGCGCGTGACCGCCTCAAGCACCGCGCGCGAGTGGCCGTGCGCCGTATCCACGATGATCAGATCGACGCCCGCCTCGATCAGGCGCTCGGAGCGGTGAAAGCCCGGATCGCCAACGCTCGTCGCTGCGGCCACGCGGAGGCGGCCTTGCTCGTCCTTGCATGCGTGTGGATTGGCGACAGCCTTTTCGATGTCCTTGACGGTGATCAGGCCGACGCAGCGATACTGATCGTCGACGACCAAAAGCTTCTCGATGCGATACTGGTGCAGGAGACGCTTGGCCTCTCCCTGGCTCACACCTTCACGCACGGTGACGAGCCGATCCTTGGTCATCAGCTCGGCGACTTTCTGTTGGGGATCGTTGGCGAAGCGCACGTCGCGGTTGGTGAGGATGCCGACGAGCTTGCCTGCTCGCCCATTGCCTCCGCCTTCAACGACCGGAATACCGGAAATGCCGTTCTCCTTCATGAGCGCGAGCGCTTCCGCAAGGGTGGCCTGCGGGCCGATCGTGAGCGGGTTGACCACCATTCCCGACTCGAATTTTTTCACTTGCCGCACCTGTGCGGCCTGCTCATCAGCCGTGAGGTTGCGGTGGATTACGCCAAGACCGCCTGCCTGGGCCATCGCGATAGCCATCTTGGCCTCGGTGACCGTGTCCATGGCGGAAGCAACGATCGGGATGTTGAGCGTGATCTCGCGGGTGATGCGGGTGCGGACGTCTACGTCCGCTGGCAGGACCTCGGACAAACCCGGCTTGAGCAGCACATCATCGAACGTGAGCGCTTCGCGCAGGGCTCCATTGCCGCTCTGATCCATGGCCTGTCCCAGTCGCCCGATTCGCGGGCTCTCTCGAAGGGCTCAGCGAGATAGATAGTACTTACGGCACGGCGAAAAAGATTTCGCGCGCCACTCGAGGGCCCGATTGTGGGTTGGCGGGGGTCGATAGCACGGCCTGGGCGAAAATCCTAGCCGGTGCCATGCTTGCTAGCGGCGTTGCTGGATTCCGCGAAAACCCATGCCGAGCAGATAGAGCTCGGCCGAATCCGTCCGGCTCGCGGGCGGCTTCACGTGCTTGACGCGCACGAAATCGCGCTTGAGCGCGGCAAGCAGGTTTGCCTCAGTGCCTCCCTGCAAAACCTTGCACAGAAACGTGCCGCCTGGCGCGAGTACCTCGGTGGCGAATTCGGCCGCTGCCTCGGCAAGCGCCATGATCTTCAGGTGATCTGTGCGGCGATGTCCGGTCATATTGGGCGCCATGTCCGAAAGCACCACATCGGCAGCTCCTTTCAGCGCAGCCTTGATCTCGTCAGGCGCACACTCATCCAGAAAATCAAGACGAAGGAATTCAACGCCGGGGATCGGCGGCATCTCAAGGACATCGACGGCGATGACGCGTCCCTTGCCTGCGCTCGCCTGCACGCGCTTTGCCGCGACCTGACTCCAGCTCCCGGGTGCCGCACCCAGATCGACAACGCGTGCTCCGGGTTTGAGGAAATGATGCTCGTCGTCGACCTCGGAGAGCTTGAATGCCGAACGCGCACGCAGCCCTTCGCGCCTCGCACGCGCGACGTAGGGGTCGTTAAGCTGCCGCTCGAGCCAAAGCTGCGACGAATGCGAGCGGCTCTTTGCGGATCGCAGCTGCAGATGCAGACGGCCCTTCGGGCGCGACTTCGCGCGTGACATGGGCATTTCAGACGGCCGCGGCCCAGGCACCGTCCTGGCGCATCATTTGCACCAGCATCCCTTCGCGCAGTCCGCGGTCGGCAACGCGCAGTCGGCGGCAAGGGAAAGCATTGCGGATCGCATCGAGAATGGCGCAGCCCGCGAGCACGAGGTCTGCGCGCTCTGCACCGATGCACGGATTGGCCACGCGATCCTCATAGCTCATCGACAACAGGCGCTCGATGACGCGGGCTGCCTGCTCGATTCGCATCCAGCAGCCGTCGACGCGGCGGCGCTCATAGCGGCGAAGCTCGAGATGAACCCCCGCAATGGTCGTCACCGTCCCGGAGGTGCCGAGCAAGTGCGCCTCGGTGCCGTCGAGACCACCGTTGCGCTCGACGAAGCTCCTGACGTGAGCCGCAACCTCGGCAATCATTGCCTCGTAGGTTTGACGGGTTACGACGCGGCCACCGTGTTTCTCGGCCAGCGTCACCACGCCGACAGGCAGCGATGCCCAGTTTCTGATGTTTGGGGGGGGCGGCCCACCTCCACACGCCGGAGAGCGGTCGAGGCGAACCAGCTCCGAGGATCCGCCGCCGATGTCGAACAAAATGACGCTTTCGGCACGCGGATCCATCAGCGGGGTACAGCCGGTGGCGGCGAGCGTCGCCTCGGTCTGGCGATCGATGATCTCCAGATCGAGGCCCACCTGCTGGGCAACGCGCGCGCGGAAATCCTCGCCATTCGCGGCGGCGCGGCACGCTTCCGTCGCGATCAGGCGCGCGCGCGTGACACCCCGCGCGCGCATCTTGTCACGACAGATGGCAAGCGCCTCGACGGCACGCCCTATGGCAGCCTCGCTGATGCGCCCGGATCGCAGCACGCCTTCGCCCAGCCGAATGATGCGGGAGAACGCATCGACGACGCGAAAGCCGTCCGCCGTCGGATGCGCAACGAGGAGGCGACAATTGTTTGTGCCGAGATCGAGCGCGGCATAGACGCGCCGCGCTTCATCGGCGCCGCGCTCCGCACCATTGTGCCGCGGCTTGGCGAAACCCGTACGCCGCCTCCATCGCGACGCCGCTTGCGGCGTTGGCGCATGGGCGGAATCGAGGCCGCCGGTTGCCCGGCCCTCGTCCGACATCCTTGTTCCTTCCCCCTGCCGAAGCCGCATCGCGGGCTCGACGGCAGCGGTGTCCAAATTATCGATCGCGCCGCTTCTATCACGTGGCTGAAGCGCGCAACAGCCCCGAGCGCAATGCATGCCGCAGCCGTGTGACTTGTCGCACCGATTCGCCTCCAGTATTGAGGCCGCTCTGATGAATCTGCAGCACGATACAGAAGCGCTGGCGCTCATGAAGTTCGGTGCCGGCCAGCGCGTTTCGAGGGCGGAAGACCCATTCCTGTTGCGGGGGCAAGGCCGTTACACCGACGACCTTAAGCTGCCCAATCAAACATATGCGGTGATGGTGCGCAGTCGTGTCGCGCACGGCATTATCAAGCACATCGATACGACGGCTGCCGCGCGCATGCCCGGAGTGCTGGGCGTCTACACAGGGGCTGAGCTCGCCCAGTACGGCACGCTCAAATGCATCATTTCCTTTAACAACCGTGACGGCACGCCCATGCGCATGCCGCCGCGCCCCGCGCTGCCGACCGACAAGGTGCGTTTCGTCGGCGACCCGGTTGCATTCGTCGTCGCCAGCTCCGTGCTGCAGGCGAAAGACGCCGCCGAAGCCGTCGCGGTGGAGATTGATCCTCTGCCCGCGCTAGTAAGGCCCGAGGAGGCGCTCCTTTCCGACGCACCCCTCGTTCACGATGCAGCACCCGACAATGTCGCGCTGGACTATCACTACGGCGACGGGGATGCCGTCGCCGCGGCCTTCGCGCGTGCCGCGCACGTAACAAGACTCAAGCTCGTCAACAGCCGTATCATCGTCAACGCGATGGAGCCCCGGGCAGCCGTGGGCGTACATGAAGAGGCAACAGGCCGCTTCACGCTTCACGTCCCCAGCCAGGGCGTGTTCGGCATGAAGGCGCGCATTGCAGATATTCTGAAGGTCGAGCCAAAGCAGGTGCGCGTCTTGACGGGACACGTGGGTGGCTCATTCGGAATGAAATCGGCGCCCTTTCCGGAATACGTCTGCGTGCTGCACGCTGCACGCGCGCTCGGCCGGCCGGTCAAATGGACCGATGAACGCTCCGGCAGCTTCGTCTCGGACAGCCACGGCCGGAACCACACCGTCAGTGCCGAGCTCGCCCTCGATGCGGCCGGAAGCTTTCTGGCCGTGCGACTCACGAGCGTGGCAAACGCCGGTGCCTTTCTGTCGCCGATGGCGCCGATGCCTTCGACGCTCAATGCGGTGCGCAATGTTCAGAACATGTACCGCACACCCCTTCTGGAAGTATCGACCAAGCTCGTCTTCACCACCACCACGCAGGTGTCGGCCTATCGCGGCGCAGGCAGACCCGAAGGCAACTACTACATCGAGCGCCTGATCGATCAGGCGGCCGAGGAGATGGAGATGGATCGCCTGGAGCTGCGGCGGCGCAATCAGGTGAAGCCCCGCGAGCTCCCGCGAAAAATGGCCTCCGGCAGCGTGTACGACAGCGGAGATTTTCCCGCCGTGCTCAAACGCGCGCTCGATCTTGCAGACGTGAAGGGATTTGCCCGGCGCAAGCGCGAAAGCCGCAAGCGCGGCAAAGTGCGCGGACTGGGAATCGGCGATTTTCTCGAAGTCACCGCTGCACCCACCAAGGAAATGGGTGGCATCCGGTTCGAGGCGGACGGCGGTGTCACCATCATTACAGGGTGTATGGATGACGGCCAGGGGCATGCGACCCCTCTCGCGCAGGTGCTTACGGAGAGGCTGGGCTTGCCGATCGAGCGCATCCGGCTGCTGCAGGGCGACAGCGACGAGTTGCTCGCCGGCGGTGGCACCGGTGGATCGAAGGCGATCATGCACAGCGGCACTGCAATTGTCGAAGCCGCGGGCAAGGTCATCGAGCAGGGCAAGCAGATTGCCTCGCATGTGCTCGAAGCAGCAGTGGCGGACATCGAATTCGCGCACGGTCGATTTGTCATCGCCGGAACCGACCGGTCAGTTGGCATCCTGGAGCTTGCGCAAAAGCTGCGCGCCGGGCTCGCGCTCCCGGAAGGTACCCCCACAACGCTGGATGTGCGGCATGTAAGCGACGGTCCTGGCGCGGCCACCTTCCCGAATGGATCTCACGTCGCTGAAGTGGAGCTGGATCCGGAGACCGGGCTGATCGAGGTCGTGAAATACCTGTCCGTCAACGACTTCGGCAGTGTCATTAATCCGATGATCGTGGAAGGGCAGATGGATGGCGGGGTGGTCCAGGGCATCGGCCAGGCATTGATGGAAAGGACGGTCTACGACGACGAAGGCCAGCTCCTTACCGGCTCATATATGGACTACGGGATTCCGCGTGCGACTGATTGTCCGTCGATGACCGTTGTCCATCATCCGGTTCCGGCCACGACCAATGTGCTTGGCGTGAAAGGCTGCGGCGAGGCCGGCTGCGCTGGCGCGCTGACCTCGGTCATGAACGCCGTCGCGGACGCGCTGTCGGAGTTCGGGATCGGGCACCTGGATATGCCTGCAACTCCCTATCGCGTTTGGCAGGCAATCAGGGACGCAGGTGCCGCAGTCGATGCGTAGTGAAGTAGCCCGGATGAGCAAAGCGATGCGCGGGATTCGTGAAGCGCTCGTCTTAGTTTGATCTTGCCCGGATATCGCTGACGCTTATCCGGGCTAAAACTTTCAGGCCACTGCGGCCGCCACGGCGCGTCGCGCCAAGACGCCGATCAGATGCGCGCGGTATTCCGCGCTACCATGGATATCGCCTGCCATTCCGTCGGCTGGCACGCTCAGACCTTCCAGGGACTTCGGGGCAAACCGTTTCTTCAGCGCCTCCTCGAAGGCGGTCACCCGGAATACGCCGTTTGCGCCGGCGCCGGTCACCGCGACCCGAATTTCCGAGCCGCGCTTGGAAACGAAGACGCCCACGAGCGCATACCGCGACGCCGGATTTGCAAATTTCACATAGCCGGCCTTGTTCACTTTCGGAAACTGCACCTTCGTGATGATTTCGTCGGGAGCAAGCGCAGTTTCGAACAGGCCTTTGAAGAACTCGTCCGTATGGATGCGCCGCTTGTTGGTTATCACGATCGCGCCAAGACCAAGCGCGGCCGCAGGATAGTCGGCATTGGGATCGTTGTTGGCGATCGAGCCTCCGATGGTGCCGCGGTGGCGCACAGCGGGATCGCCAATCTTTTCTGCAAGCTCTGCCAATGCCGGAATAGCTTCCCGCACCGCTGCCGACGTTCCGACTTCGACGTGGGGCGTCATGGCGCCAATAATGACGGCGCGAGTGGTCACTTCGATGCCGCGCAGTCCGTCGATTTGCGAAAGATCGATGAGGTGTTTTGGCGCAGCAAGCCGCAATTTCATGGTCGGGATCAGCGTATGTCCGCCCGCCAGGAGCTTGGCCTCCTCCTGCTTTGCCAACAGGTTGGCCGCCTGGCGCACAGTAGTTGGCCGGTGGGGGCTGAATTCATACATCGCAAGCTCCTATGCGGCTCTTTGTTGAGGGCTTCTCTTTTGCAGAGCAAGCCATACGTTTTGGGACGTTGCCGGCATGGCTAATTCTTCGCTGCCGATTGCATGCGTGAGCGCATTGATAACTGCGACGGGCGCCGCGATCGCACCCGCCTCCCCGCATCCTTTGATACCGAGCGGATTGGACGGGCATTTGGTCACCGTCATATCGACCTTAAGCGGCGGCAGATTGTGGGCGCGCGGCAGGCAGTAATCCATCAGCGAGCCAGTAATCAGCTGTCCGTCGGCGTCATAAACCGCACCTTCGAACAGCGCCTGCCCCACTCCCTGCGCGATCCCGCCATGCACCTGGCCTTCAACAATCATGGGATTGATGATCGTTCCAAAATCATCGACCGCGGTCCATCCAACGACTTCACTTTCGCCGGTCTGCGGATCGACTTCGATCTCGCAGATATGGCAGCCGGCCGGAAACGTGAAATTGGTCGGATCATAAAAGGCGCTCTCCTTCAGACCGGGCTCGAGCTCGGTCCCGGAAAATTTGTGCGCGATGTAGGACTGCAACGCCACGTCTCCCCAGGCCACCGACTTGTCGGTGCCGCTCACCGTTAATTTTCCGTCTTTCAGAACGATGTCTCCTTCGGACGCCTCGAGCACGTGCGCTGCGACCTTCTTGGCCTTTCTCTCGATCTTGTCGAGCGCCTTGACGATCGCGGAAATGCCCACTGCACCCGAACGCGATCCATAGGTGCCCATGCCGAATTGCACCTTGTCGGTATCACCATGCACGATGCTGACATTTTCAATTGGGATACCGAGGCGATCACAGACCACCTGCGCGAACGTGGTCTCATGTCCTTGGCCATGCTGATGGGACCCCGTGAGCACTTCGACGGTGCCGGTCGGATTGACGCGCACTTCGGCAGATTCCCACAATCCAACCCCGCAGCCCAGCGAGCCCGCCGCCTGGCTGGGCGCGATTCCACAGGCTTCGATGTAGGTCGAGAATCCAATGCCACGCAGCTTGCCGTAGCGCTCCGATTCTCGCCTGCGCTTCTCGAAGCCGGCGTAATCCGCCAGCTCAAGTGCCCTGTCGAGAGACGCACCGTAATCGCCCGCATCGTAGTTCATGATTACCGGCGTCTGATGCGGAAAGCCGGTGATGAAATTCTTTCTGCGCAGCTCGGCGGGACCGACCGCCAGCTCGCGTGCGGCAACCTCGACGAGGCGCTCGACCACGAAGGTCGCTTCCGGTCGCCCGGCCCCGCGATACGCGTCCACGGGCGCCGTGTTGGTGTAAACGGCATGGACCTCGCAATGGATTGCCGGGATTGCGTATTGGCCCGACAAAAGTGTCGCGTAGAGATAAGTTGGAATGGAAGACGAGAACGTCGACATGTAGGCCCCGAGATTGGCGATCGTCTTCACGCGCAAACCGGTGATCCGGTGTTCGCCGTCGAGTGCCATCTCCGCATGCGTGACATGATCCCGCCCATGCGCATCCGCCAAAAATGCTTCCGAGCGGCCCGACACCCATTTCACCGCACGGCCGAGCCTGCGCGCGGCCCATAGGCAAACGACTTCCTCGGGATAAATGAAAATTTTCGAACCGAACCCGCCGCCGACGTCCGGGGCGATCACGCGCAGCTTGTGCTCCGGCGCAAGCCCGACGAACGCCGAAATGACAAGGCGCGCGACATGCGGATTTTGTGTCGTGTTCCATAGCGTGAGCGTTCCGGTGCCCGCATCGTATTCGGCGAGCGCCGCGCGCGGCTCGATCGCGTTCGGCACGAGCCGGTTGTTCACAAGATCGAGCTTGGTTACGTGCTTGGCATTGCGGAACGCGGATTCGACCGCGGCAGCATCGCCGAGTTCCCACTCGTAAATCGTGTTGCGCGGCACTGCTTCGTGGATTTGCGGCGCGCCGGGCACTTGCGCTTTCGCGGGATTGGCAACCGCGGGAAGAACCTCGTAATCCACCCGTACTTTCTCGGCCGCGTCCATTGCCTGAGGAAGCGTTTCCGCAAGAACAACGACAACCGCGTCACCCACGTAATTCACCTTGGCTCGCGCAATCGCGGGATGCGGCGCCATCTTCATGGGCGATCCGTCTTTGGAATTGACCATCCAGCCGCAAATGAGATTGCCAACCTTGTCCGTGGCGAGATCTCCTCCGGTCAATACCGCGAGCACGCCCGGCATGGCGCGCGCCGACCCTGCATCGATGCGTTTGATCACGGCGTGCGCATGCGGCGAGCGCACAAAATACGCATAGCTCTGGCCGGGACGATTGATGTCGTCCGTGTAATGGCCTTTGCCGGTGATGAACCGGTGATCCTCTTTCCGACGCACCGGCGCGCCGATTCCGGTCGCAGCCATGCCAGTCATCTCCCTCGCAAGCGCGCGCCCATCCGGCGTCAGGCGCCCGGGTTCTTATAATTCTCCATGGCCTTGGCGCCCGCCGCGATTGCCTTCACGATGTTCTGGTAACCGGTGCATCGGCAGAGGTTGCCTTCGAGCTCGTGCCTGATGGTTCGGTCGTCAAGATCGTGTCCCTTGCGATACACCATGTCGAGCGCGGTCATGATCATGCCGGGCGTGCAATAGCCGCACTGCAGCCCGTGATGCTCGCGAAATGCCTCCTGCATGGGGTGCAACGGTCCGTTGGGATCGGCCACCCCCTCAATTGTGAGCACGTCGGCACCCTCGACCTGCCAGACGAACACGGTGCAAGCCTTCACGGCCTTGCCGTCGACGTGCACAACGCAGGCGCCGCACTGCGAGGTATCGCAGCCCACATGCGTACCCGTGAGCCGCAGGTCCTCTCTCAGAAACTGCACAAGCAGTGTGCGCGGCTCGACATCAGCGGCGACGGGCTTGCCGTTCACCGTCAGAGCGACGGTGGACATGGATTTCCTCCTCCAGCTTTTTGGGCAGCGCCCGGCAGAGCAGGCGCCATGAACGCGGTTGATTGTGGAGAGAGCGGGCGCGGCAAGTCAACAGTCATTGCAGGCACGAAATGACTTGCCGGGCGCTGCCATTTCATGTCGTGACTACTGCCGCAGCAAACTTCACGAAGAAGTCGTCCGCGGTCTTCTTGGCAGCGCTGTTGATCAAGCGCTGGCCGAGTTGGGCCAACTTGCCTCCGACTTGCGCCTCGACATTGTAGGAAAGAAGCGTGCCCCCGTCCTTGTCGGCGAGTGAAACCTTCGCGCCGCCTTTGGCAAACCCGGCAACGCCGCCCTCCCCTTCGCCGGAAATGCGGTAGCTGTTCGGCGGGTCAAGGTCGGACAATCGCACCTTGCCCTTCCAACGCGCCTTCACCGGGCCGACCTTCACTGTGGCCACTGCCTGAAACTCGTTTTCGGAGACTCTCTCAAATTGCTCGCTACCTGGAATGCAAGACTTGAGCACATCCGCATCGTTGAGCTTTGCCCAAACGGTCTCGCGCTTGGCGGGCAGTTGAACTTGCCCGTTCATGGTCATTGCCATTGCATCGTCTCCTGCAGTTGGCGAGCTCCGATATAGAGCTTTGCCCGAGCTGCGCCAAAGGGCCGCTTTGGGAAGGGGTTGGCGGGCCCCGCAACTGCCGCTAATTTTTCCGCAAGCATGGCCTTGTTCTCCTCTGCGTTCCCGAGCGGGTTTGTTTGCAGCGCGACGATGCGCGACCTTCTCAGCGATCGTGCGCGTATTCAACGCATGCTGGATTTCGAGGTTGCTCTCGCGCGCGCGCAAGCGGCCATAGGAGTGATTCCTGCGTCTGCACTGGATTTGATTGCGCAGGCAGCGCGCGCCGAACATTTCGATGCTGCGGCGCTTGCAAACGATGCAGCCGACTCTGGCAATATTGCCGAACAGCTGGTCAGAGCCCTCATCGAGCTGGTCAAGAAGAATGACGCAGCCGCATCGGCTTGCGTCCACCACGGGGCTGGCAGCCATGATCTTCTGGACACGGGGTTGGTGCTCGATCTCAAGGCCGCTGTCGATCAGCTCATCGCGGACCTGGGAAGCGCGATCGATGGGTTCATGAAGCTCACCGGCCGCCACCGCCGTACCGCAGCGGTGAGCCGGCCGCATCTGCAGCATGCATTGCCCGTTCCATTTGGCCTGAAGCTGGCAAGCTACGCTGCGGCGCTCGCGCGCTCGCGCGAAAGGCTGCGGCGGCTTCGACGCGAGGCCCTGGTGCGGCAATTCGGAGGCGCAGTCGGCACGCTGGATGTGTTGGATGATCGCGGACCAGAGGTTGCTGAACGCCTGGCCGCTCTGCTTGATCTGTCGCTTCCCGAGGCGCCTTGGCACAGCCATCGAGATCGGCTCGCGGAAGTGGCGGCAGCAATTGCCATTCTCGCCGGCACCTGCGGAAAGATCGCGCGCGATGTGGCGCTTCTGATGCAGACAGAGGTCGCCGAAGTTTTTCAGGCGCGCGGCGCAAGCGCTGAACCTGGACCGGATTCCGATGGCCAGATGAGAAAAGCGGCAGCTGCTGCGATTGCCAACGCGAACATAGCCACTGGCCTGGTTCCCATGGTCCTCGCCGCGCAACTACATGAGCATGAGCGGGGATTGGGCAACTGGGAGACGGAATGGGTGAGCTTGCCTGTGCTCGCGCTCGTTGCCTCGGGCGCGCTCGCAGCCGTGGTCGTTATTGCCCAGGGCCTTGACGTGAACACGGACCGCATGCGGGCCAATCTTGCTGCGACGCGTGGCCTCAACATGGGCGAGGTGGTTGCCTTCGGCCTCGCTGGAAAGCTCGGTAAGGAGAGAGCCTACGGATTCGTCGAGGAAGCGACCCGGAAGGCGGCAGGAAGCAAGCGAGATCTGCAGGACGTCCTGCTCGAGGATGGGCTCGCGCTCAACGTCAGTGCCGGTGAGCTGGCGAAGCTGTTTGACCCTTTGGCGCACCAGGGCTCGGCGCAGCTTTTCATTGACAGGATTGCCGCTACCCTGCACGGCCGCGCCGGCAAGCGGTGACGGTATCTTTCACCCTTGCGCCTGGATCACGCAGCAACCGGGAGCGCTTCTGCGTCCGGATGCAGAGCCGGCGCGCTCTCTTTTGCAACGCATTCCCGCTCAACGTAAATGACAATAAGCGCGCCGATGAGCAGCAGAAATTGGGTAGCAAGCAGCCGGATGAGGTCCGTTTCACCCGAACGAAGCGCGGGCCACGCCCACAACATGAGCGCGCTCACCGCGGCGAGAAGCACGTAGTCGAGCGTCTCCTGGTTGGGCGCTCTGCCCGTGACCCGCGCGCGCAAGAACTCGATCAGGTAAGCGAGGAATCCTGCCGCAATCAGGAGTTTAATCGCGGAAAGCGCATTGGAAATGCGGACGAGCCCGTCCAGCCCACAATCGCACAGAGCGCGAAAATATGCCGCAGCCGTCGCATGGATGCGTTCCTCGAAACCGTGAAAAGGCGAGCGGAGCACACGGAGTGCCTCTGCGCCCCATACAGTTGTGAAATAAAGCGCAACGATTGCGGCGTTGACGGCGCCAAGCCGGGAACGGGTTCGCAAGACGGCCTCCTCGAATGCACAGCGGCCGGTGCTTCATTGGCAACGGGCATCTGAGGCATGTTCGTGTACGCGTCCAGGCCGCGAGCGACAATGGAAACCCTTTTTTAACCTTAGCGCAGACGGGTGAGCGGGGCGGTCATACCCGCTTGTACGAGCGGTCGTGATAAACCAGCACGCGACCACTCGGTCCAAGCCGAACATTCTCGACCGCACCGAAGAATACGTTGTGACTGCCTACCGAGCGCAGCTCGACCAGTCGGCAATCGAACGCGACAACCGCGCAATGCAGCACCGGGCTGCCGGTGGAAAGAGTCCCCCATGCGTTGTTCGTAAAACGGTCCGTGCCAGTGATACCCGTGCGGCCAGCGAACAGGTCGGCAATATCTGCACCATCTTCGCCAAGCGTGTTGACGCAAAACACACCGTTCTCCAGCACGGCGGGGTTGGTCTGGCTGCTGCGGTGCAGGCACACCAGCAGGCTGGGCGGCGCGTCGGAGACGGAGCAAACAGCGGTGGCCGTTGACCCAAGCTTCCCGGCCGGACCCGCAGTGGCGATGACGTGGACCGCCGCGCCGAGCCGGCTCATCGCCTCGCGAAACGCAGGCGGCTCAATGGTCCGAACGATTTCCGGGCCTACGGCGGTAAAGGCGCCGTCCATTGCGTCGTCAGGCCGCTGATCGATCCAGCTCATAATTATTCCGCTGCCCGGCCGAGGTCTGGCATTTCCGCAAGTGAGCCACCAGCGTCGCGCCACGCGAGATCGCGCCAGCCCTTCTCGTCGTAATCGGCAAGACAGCGTTCTGCCAATCGGAGCATCTCGTCGAGCGTGCCGCTACTGCGCGCATTCCACAGCGCCTGGATGCGAATGTCCTCGTGATTGCCCGCGTAATTCATCTCGTAAAGTTCATGCCGACCGCCGAATTCGGAACCGATTGCGTCCCATAAGAGCTTCATGATCTTGATGCGGTCCTTGTGGCCGAGGCCGTGCGAGCCGCGCACATATTTGGCCAGGTATTTGTCTATTGCCGGGTTTTGCAAATCTTTGACCGACGAAGGAAGGTAGATCAGCGCCGAGGCGATTACCTTTTCGATGATCTCCTTCACGCGCCCATAGGCGTCCCCTGCAAATACGCGGTAGCTCGACCCGCTCTGCATGTTCGGAAGCACGGCGCCGTTCACCCACCGGGTCGGATTGGCGGCCATTGCATCAGTCAGTCCCCAGAACAGATTGCGCCACGCAATCACTTCGCCGAGCATTGCCTGGTTGCCACGAAAATCGCCGGCTCCCGTGGCGCGCAATGCTTTCGCCATAAGGCCGGCCAAAAAATCGAGCTTGACTGCAAGTCGCGTGCAGCCCTGGAACTGGTAGCCTGGGACGAACCCCGATTCCGGAAAAAAATTCTTCAGCTTTTCGAGATCCCGGTGCAGGAGAACGTTCTCCCAGGGGATAAAAGCGTTGTCGAAAACGAAGATGGCGTCGTTCTCATCAAACCGCGACGACAGCGGATAATCGAAAGGACTTCCCGCCATGCTCGCCATGTACTCGTAGGAGGCACGACAGAAAAGCTTCACGCCGGCAGCGTTCATCGGAACAATGAACATGACCGCCAGATCGGTGTCGTGCACCGGCATCGCCGCGTTCTGCCCGAGAAAATTATAGTGCGTAATGGCAGATGCGGTGGCGACCACCTTCGCGCCCGAGACATAGATGCCGGCATCTGTCTCCTTCTGGATGGTGATGAAAATGTCCTTGACCTGCTCAGGCGCCTTCGCGCGGTCGACCGGCGGATTGACGATGGCATGGTTCATGAACAGCACGTTCTCCTGCGTACGGCGGTACCAAGCCTGCGCGTTGGCAGAGAACTTGCCGTAGAAAGCGTGATTGGCTCCCAGCGTGTTCATGAGAGCAGCTTTGTAATCAGGCGAGCGCCCCATCCACCCGTATGACATGCGGGCCCAGTGAGCGATCGCGTCGCGTTGCCCGATCAATTCTTCGCGCGAGCGCGCGGCGCGAAAGAATTTGTGAGTGAAGCCGCCGGACCCGGTATCGGTCGCCGAGGTCAGAACGGCCCTGCTTTTCGCATCATGCAGGGCGTCGTAAAGGCGCGCGATGGAGCGAGCGGCATTGCGAAAAGCGGGGTGGGTCGTGACGTCTTCGACCCGCTCGCCATAGATGTACACCTCGCGCCCATCGCGCAAGCTCGCGAGATATTCCGCGCCCGTGAAAGGACGGCCGCTTTCGGCGATGGCATTTTCGGGCTTCATGGATGCACGACATGGTAGCGGCAGCGGCGGCAGCAAGGCACTCGCCGGAACCGCTGTCAATGCTGGCCGCAGACCGGACGAAAATATCGGTCAGAACGGGCGCAAAATCACGAGGAGGCCGCAGCTGACGACCTCCTCGTCTCTCGCCTGAGGGTATCAATCCCAGCCATCAGGGCCCGGCATAACGCCGCAGGCGACACCTCAATCAACTGAGCATTATCAGAGCGATAACGCGAAATGCTTGAACGGGTTCCACTCCTCGAATCGGTTCGCCGCGGGCAGATGAGATTGCCCGCTATGGGGCGGCCCTGATAGAGGTTGCGGCCTTGCCGGGGTCGCGGCGGCACACGAGGCGATCGGGCAATGGAAGTCTTCATCCAACAGCTCATCAACGGAATTACGCTCGGTTCGATCTATGGCCTCATCGCCATTGGTTACACCATGGTGTTCGGCATCATCGGCATGGTGAACTTCGCCCATGGCGACGTGTTCATGGTCTCTGCTTTCGTCGCCCTGGTCACGTTTCTGCTCCTCACCACGTGGCTGGGCTTTACGTCCCTGATCGGCGCGCTCCTCGTCGTTCTTATTGTGGCAATGGTGCTCACCTCGTTGGTCAATTGGGCGATCGAGCGCGTCGCGTATCGGCCGCTGCGCGGCTCGTTTCGGCTTGCGCCTCTCATCTCCGCAATCGGCATGTCCATCTTTCTCTCCAATTTCGTCCAGGTCGCGCAGGGCCCGCGCAACAAGTCGATCCCGCCGATGTTCAACGAAGTAATCGTGCTTATGGAGGGCGACGGCTATGACGTGGCCGTCTCGTATAAACAGATCGTCGTTTGGGTCACGACGGCGCTCCTGCTGCTGGCCTTCTGGTACCTCGTGAGCAAGACAGCACTCGGCCGCGCGCAGCGCGCCTGCGAGCAAGACCAGAAAATGGCAGCTTTGCTCGGCATCAATGTCGATCGGACCGTTTCAATTACGTTCGTGATCGCCGCAGCACTCGCTGCTGTCGCAGGCACGATGTATCTCATGTATTACGGGGTCGTAAACTTTGCGGACGGATTCGTGCCCGGTGTGAAGGCTTTCACGGCCGCAGTGCTCGGCGGAATCGGCTCACTGCCAGGGGCGGTACTCGGCGGGCTTCTCATTGGCCTGATAGAAACCATGTGGTCGGCGTATTTTTCCACCGATTACAAGGATGTCGCAGCCTTCTCCATTTTGGCGATCACCATGATCTTCCTGCCGCAAGGCATTCTCGGCCGGGCGGACGTGGAAAAGGTCTGAGCATGGTTGAGCCGCAAGCAAACCACTCGGCTCGTCTGACGAGAGCCTTGCGAGAAAGCGCATTCACCGCTGGCATCGCATTCGGACTTTTTCTTCCCTTGATCGGATTCAACACGGTCCAAAACATTCGTAACGAGCTTATCCTTGAAACTCGCTGGCCGTTGCTTGCGAGTCTTGTGGCGATCATTGCAGCGGCTCGCTTCGCGCAAGTGCTCGTGATCTCGCCGTGGTACGAGCGCCGCCGCCTCGCCGCGCCCGAACAGGTAGCAAAAACGCGCGAGCACTCTCTTGCAGGCAATCTCAGCGCAGGCGTGATTCTGGCGTTTGCGATCATCTATCCCGCTATTGCGCTGTGGACTGCGGGCTTCCAGGGCGCCGCGAAGTGGATCGATAATTTTGGCGTACAGATTCTCATCTACGTGATGCTGGGCTGGGGCCTCAACATCGTCGTGGGGCTCGCCGGGTTGTTGGACCTTGGCTATGTCGCATTCTACGCAGTCGGGGCCTACTCGTACGCTTTGTTGGCGACAAGCTATGGGCTCTCCTTCTGGGTACTGCTGCCCATCGCAGGAGCACTTGCGGCCCTCTGGGGCATCTTGCTGGGATTCCCGGTGCTGCGCCTGCGCGGAGACTATCTCGCGATCGTGACGCTTGCTTTCGGTGAGATTATTCGGCTCGTGCTCATTAACTGGGTACCGGTCACCAATGGCTACGCCGGTATTGCCAACATCCCGAGACCGACCTTCTTTGGTATCCCCTTTAATGCGAGCGAATCCGGGTTCGCGGCGCGCCTTGGTCTCGAGTTCAGCCCGATCTACCGCATTATATTCCTGTATTATCTAATTCTCGCGCTGGCTTGCATCACAGGGGCGATCACGGTGCGCCTGCGCAAGCTTCCGCTCGGGCGAGCCTGGGAGGCCCTGCGCGAAGACGAGATCGCCTGCCGCTCGCTGGGCATGAACACCACGAACACGAAACTGACCGCCTTCGCCATGGGCGGAATGTTTGCGGGTTTTGCCGGGTCATTTTTTGCTGCGCGCCAGGGGTTCGTGTCGCCCGAAAGCTTCACGTTCATGGAATCTGCGGTAGTCGTCGCCATCGTCGTCCTGGGCGGAATGGGCAGCCTGCTGGGCGTCGCGATTGCCGCTGTGCTCATGATCGGCGGCACTGAAATCATGCGGGAGCTCGACTTCTTGAAGGTTGTCTTCGGCAGCGACTTTGATCCGACGCAATATCGCATGCTGCTCTTCGGCCTCGGCATGGTGCTCATCATGATCTGGAAACCGCGCGGGCTGATTGCAACGCGTGAGCCTTCTATACTGCTGCACCGGGACATGCGCACTGTGCGGTCCGGCACGCATGCAGCGGCCGGGCTTTTGCAGGATCGAGCATGAACAGCGTCGCCACGGCTGCTGACCCGGCCGAAAGCCCGATGCTGTTGCGCGTGGATCATCTGACCATGCGCTTTGGCGGACTGCTCGCGGTGAGCGATCTTACCTTTGCTGCGCGGCGGCGGAGCATCACGGCTCTGATCGGCCCAAATGGCGCCGGCAAGACGACAGTGTTCAACTGCATCACCGGGTTCTACAAGCCCTCGGAAGGCCGCATCGCCCTGCAATGCGGGAACGCTGATGTCTGGCAGGAGCTTGATGCGCTGACCGAGCGTGGGTCGCGCAGTCTTGTGCGCAATGACGGCTCACTTTTCCTGCTCGAGCGCATGCCCGACTATGAAGTAAATCAGAAAGCGCGGATCGCACGCACATTCCAGAACATCCGGCTTTTTCCCGGGATGACCGTTCTGGAGAACCTGCTCGTTGCTCAGCACAACCTGCTGATGCGCGCCTCGGGGTACACGGTGCTTGGCGCCGTCGGTGCGCCCTCCTATGCGCGAGCGCAGGAACGCGCGCTGGACCGGGCCCGCTACTGGCTTGACGAGATCGGATTGACAGAACGGGCCGATCATCCGGCAGCCGAACTGGCCTATGGTGCGCAACGACGGCTCGAAATTGCACGCGCCATGTGCACCGAACCAGTACTGCTGTGCCTCGACGAGCCAGCGGCGGGACTCAACCCGCGGGAGAGCGCCGAGCTTGGCGAATTCCTTCAGCGCATCCGGGATCAGGAAAAAACTTCGATCCTTCTGATCGAGCACGACATGGCCATGGTGATGGAAATTTCCGATCACATCATCGTGCTGGACCACGGGCAGAAAATCGCCGAGGGGCCGCCGGGCAGCATACGTAACGACCCGAACGTGATTGCCGCCTATCTCGGGGTGGAGCAAGAGGAGGTCCCGGAGGCCGAAATGATGGTGTCATGAACGCGGCGGTGGGGAGCGTGCCGCTGCTGAGTGTGCGCGGCGTCCAAGCCTTTTACGGAAGCATTGCCGCGTTGCGCGGCGTTGATATCGAAGTGGGTGAAGGAGAGATCGTCGCGTTGATCGGCGCCAACGGCGCTGGCAAATCAACCCTCATGATGACTATCTTCGGCAATCCCCGCGCGCGCGAGGGGCAGATCTTCTTCGGCGGGCGCGACATCACTCAGCTCGCAACACACGACATTGCTGCGCTGAAGATTGCACAAGCGCCGGAAGGCCGGCGTATCTTCCTGCGCATGAGCGTGCTGGAAAACCTGCAGATGGGCGCAGCACTTTCGGATCCAAAATATTTTGAGGCGGATCTGCAGAGGGCGTTCGCCCTGTTTCCGCGCTTGCGAGAGCGGCTGGATCAGCGCGGCGGTACGCTGTCAGGCGGAGAGCAGCAGATGCTCGCGATTGCTCGCGCGCTCATGAGCCGGCCTCGTCTTCTGCTGCTCGATGAGCCGTCGCTTGGCCTGGCGCCCTTGATCGCCCGTCAGATTTTCAGCTCCATCAAGCAGCTCAACGAGGAGGAGAGGCTCACGGTCTTTCTCGTCGAGCAGAACGCGTTCCACGCCTTGAGACTTGCGCACCGCGCTTATGTCATGGTGAACGGCCGCATCACGATGAGCGGAAGCGGTCGAGAATTATTAGCACGGCCAGAGGTCAGATCAGCCTATCTGGAAGGGGGCAGACACTGACAAGCTGGATCACCTCAGAGTTGCTCTTCGATGAGCAGTCGCTCGGTGTTTTTCTGCTGGTCACGGTCTTTCTGGGCGGAGGTGCTGCCTTCCTCGCCGGCCGTGCCGTCGGCGCCACCTGGCGGCCGTGGTGGTACATCGCCCCTTACATGGCCGTTCTCGCGCTGGCCGTTCGGTTCCTGCACTACGCTCTTTTCGACAGCAGCTTTCTGTCCGTTCGCTACTATGTGGCGGATTACGCGGTATGTCTCAGCTTCGCGCTGCTCGGATTTCGGCTCATGCGGGTAGAGCAGATGGTGACCCGCTACGGATGGATGCATGAGCGCGCCGGCCGGCTGCGCTGGCGGCGGCGCGACGGCGCACTCGGCAAGGGCGGCTCAAAATCGGGATGACTTTTCCCCGATTTACCGCTAATGGCGCCCGCATTGGCGGTACTGCACGCCCATCCGCTTCACCATCCAGGGGTTATATTACATGCGCTATCATCCCGCACTCCTCCCTTCCTTTTTGGCCGTCCTTGGGCTTAGTTTAGCCGGCAACAGCGCGCTCGCGCAGATCAGGCTCGGGGTTGGCGGTCCTATAACGGGCGGCAGCGCCCCATTCGGGGCACAACTAAAATACGGAGTGGAGCAAGCGATCGAAGACATCAATGGTGCGGGCGGCATTGTCGGGCAGAAGATTCAATCCCCTCCCTTTGTCGGTGACGATCGCGCCGATCCGAAGGAAGGCGTTTCGGTCGCGAACAAGTTCGCGGGCGATGGCGTGAAATTCGTGGTCGGCCATTTCAATTCGGGCGTGACCATTCCGGCCTCCGATGTCTACCAGGAGAATGGAATGTTGGTGATTACGCCTGCTGCAACGAACCCGAAAGTGACGGATCGTAACCTTTGGAACGTGTTTCGGACCTGCGGACGCGACGATCAACAGGGGGTGGTCGCCGGCGCGATCGTTGCCGAACGGTTCAAGGGCAAACGCGTCGCGATGGTGCATGACAAGACGACGTACGGCCAGGGTCTGGCCGAGGAGACACGCAAGAGCATGAACTCGAAAGGCCTGAAGGAAGTACTGTTCGAGGGCGTCAATATCGGGGACAAGGATTATTCGGCACTGGTTTCCAAGATCAAGGCGGCGCGCGCGGATCTCGTCTACTGGGGAGGACTGCATGATACGGGCGGGCTCATCCTGCGGCAGCTGCGTGACCAGGGCGTCAAGGCGACCTTCATGGGTGGTGACGGCATGGCCGAGGAGGAGTTCGCGACCATTGCTGGTCCGGGTGCCGAAGGCACGCTGATGACCTTTTCACCCGACCCGCGGACAAACCCCGGCAACAAAGAAATCGTCGAGGTTTTCCGAAAGAAGGGTTTTGAGCCCCAGGCCTACACGCTCTACAGCTATGCGGCCGTGCAGATCATCAAACAGGCTGCCGAGGAGGCGAAGTCGGTTGATACCAAGAAGGTTGCAGATGTGATGCACTCCGGCAAATCCTTCAATACCGTGCTGGGCGATCTGTCCTATGACAAAAAAGGCGATGTCACTGGTTATACGGTCGCGGGCAAGAAAAAGGACCGTTACGTGCTTTACATCTGGAAGAAAGGCCCAGACGGAAAAATCACGTATGTGGAGGCGCAATAGGCGGCGACCGGCCTCTCTCAGCCGATTGTTTGCAAAAGCGGGAAGGTTTCGATCAGCCACACGTTCAATTGCGTGAAAAATCCGGTCAGGAACGCTATTCCGGTGAGCACAAGGAGCGTGCCCATTATGCGCTCCATCCGTGCAAGATGAGCGCGAAAGCGGGAGAGAAAGGCCGCGAACGGCTCTACCGCAAAGGCGGCAATGATGAATGGTAGGCCGAGGCCCAGCGAGTAGACGGCAAGCAAAGCAGCCCCTTTCTCAACTGTCGCCTTGGACGCCGCGACCGCCAGGATGGCCGCGAGAATGGGACCGATGCAGGGGGTCCAGCCGAAAGCGAACGCAAGCCCCATCACAAAGGCGCCCCACAGCCCGACGGGTTTTTGCACCTCAATTCTCGCCTGGCGGCTCAGCCATCCGATTGGCGTGACGCCGAGGAAATGCAGGCCCATGATGATAATGACAACGCCAGCTGCAACGGCGAGCTCATTCGAGTAGTAGTGCACGAGGGCGCCGATCCAGCTCGCGCTTGCACCGAGCGCAACGAACACAGTCGAAAATCCGGCGACAAATAGAAGCGCCGCAAACGTTGCGTCGCGGCGTGCGTGTTCCGGCTTCTCATTCGCCTCTAACCGCTCGAGCGAGCTGCCGGCGAGGTAAACCAGGTACGGAGGCACAAGCGGAAGGACGCAGGGCGACAGAAAACTCAGAAGTCCCGCAAGCAGAGCGGCCAAGTACGTGATATCGGATGACATGGACGGCTACATGCGTGCGATTAATAGCCTGGCGCAAGCGAGGAGCGTCTCACTCCCGGTGATGTGAATACTCCATGGCGGTGCAACGCAATCTTATCACTGACATCCCAGGCATTCGCGTCGGACAGGCACAGGACGCGCGCCTCG
>DATCJI010000161.1:0-2367 GCA_036562835.1 Xanthobacteraceae bacterium
ATGCGCACGGCCAGCCGATCGACTTCAGGGACGCTGCGGCCCAACGCTTGCGCGCGCGCTGTGCGCGAGGTGCCTGCCAGCGTGGCGACAAGCGCGGCCACGAAGCCCGCCCCACCGCCGCACAACAGTTCGCGCCGATCGAGGCGGTTTCGGACGGAAATACCTCGTGTGGCACCGCACCGGCACAACTTTCCGAACAGCATCGATATGGCCCTTGATCTGCGATACTAATCGTAGCGCGGATTGAGCGGCAGCGAAATCCGGGATTGCCGGATGCGACTACGTAGCATCCCGCTGACCAACTATGAGGGGCGCACATGCCGAAGACCCGAACTGTTCTGGTGACGATTGCGGCTGCATCTGCGGTCGGCGCCGTCGCAACCATTGCGGCCGTGGCCCAGCAGGCTCTGTCCGGCGCGCAAAAGCTCATGCACGTTCAGGCAAGCCGCCTGCCCGGCAAGGCCCACGTGCTTCCGGCCACATTGGAAACCACCCAGTGGGGCTGGTTCGACAATGCCGAACTGCCGCGGCTGACGGTCGATTCGGGCGACACGGTCATCTTCGAGACCATGTCGCACTCCCACGGGCAACTCTGGCCTGGGCGGACGATCGAGGAGCTGAAAAAGCTGCGCACCGACTGGCCCGGTCGCGGTCCCATGACCATCACCGGGCCGGTGTTCGTCAATGGTGCCGAGCCGGGCGATGTGCTGCAGATCAGGATCAACAAGATCGTGGCGCGGCCTTGGGGCGCGAACTTCAACGTGCCGGGGCTGTTCGGACAATTTCCAAAAGACTTCCCCGACGGCCAGGTGAAATACTTTTACCTCGATTGGGAACGGAAGGTCGCGGAGTTCGCCCCGGGCATCGAGATTCCGCTACGGCCATTCCCTGGCACGCTCGGCGTCGCGCGTGCCCAGCCCGGCCGCTACAACGCGGTGCCGCCGGGCCCATTTGCGGGCAATCTGGACAATCGCGATCTCGTCGAAGGCACCACGTTGCATGTTCCGGTTTTCGTGCGCGGCGCGCTGGTGTGGACCGGGGACTCGCACGCCGCGCAAGGTAACGGAGAAGTCAACCTCACGGCCATTGAAACCGCATTTCAGGAAGTGAATGTCACGCTCACGGTTGACAAGACGCATAAGCTCGAGTGGCCGCGCATCGAAAGCGAAAGCGACTGGATCACCATGGGGTTCGACGAAGACCTCGGCAAGGCGCTCGAGGCGGCAAAGAGCGAGACAGCGAAGCTTGTAAGCGAGCAGCGCAAGCTTTCGCCCGAGCAGGCAGCAGCTGCCGTTCCGGGTCTCGCCGATTGTCGCGTGACTCAAGTGGTCGACATCAAGAAAGGCGTGCATTGCATTGTTGCGAAGGGTGGTGCAAGCACGCGCACCATCTCGCCGCGTCCCGTTGCGGAAACCGCTGACTATCTCGTGACGACCGCCCGCGGCACCGATCTCAACAAGGCGATGGACCAGGCCTCATGGGGCATGATCGAGCTCCTGCAACAGGCGAAGAGCCTGTCGCGGCTTGATGCCTACGCGCTCGCCAGCATCAGCATGGACTGCCGCATCGGCGAGATGAGCGCGCCGGAGAAGAGCGTGCACTGCCTCGTGCCCAAGTCGCTCTGGGTGCAGCGCTAAAGCAGTCAAGGCGCGACCGGCAGCCGGCTCAGTCCGGCCGCATCGAATGCGCGCCGGATCGTGCCGTCTGCCTTTGCGCTCTCTATGAATTCCTTCACGCGGACGAGCGCGACGGGGCGATCCTTGTGCAGCCCCAGAGCAACGCCGGTCGTCTGGAATGCGCCTTCCACAATACGCGAGCCCGGCAGCTCGCTCTGCAAAATCTGCAAGGAGTCACGACTCAAGGCCAGCGCTTGCGCGGTTCCGGCCTTCATCATTCCCATGGCCTCGGTGACCGATTTGGCCGGGACGAGCTTTGCGGTTTTCAGGCTCCGCCCCGCTGCCCGGAACGTCGTCGAGCCATCGATGCCGACCACCGTTGTCTCCGTGCGGTCCACGTCGGCCAGCGTGTTCATGTCGGTTGATGCGGAAACGAGATAGGTGCTTTCGATGACGAAATACGGCGGGCTAAAATCGAGTCGTTTACGGCGCTCATCGTCAACCGGCATGAAACCAATGTCGAGATTGCCGGAGCTGCAGCCGTCCGCCAACTCACCGGTTGTTGCTGCGGCAATGACTTCAAATGGAACACCGAGCGCTTTCGCAAGCCCGACGCCCAGGTCTCGCGGAACACCGCGGACGTCGCCGGCGGAGTCCTTGACGACGAACACCGGCGTGGGAGCGGGAGCGTAAGCCACGCCGATACGAAGCTTGCCGGTGGGGACGAGTTGCTTCATCAGCTCGTCATCCG
>DATCJI010000173.1:0-4283 GCA_036562835.1 Xanthobacteraceae bacterium
GCCTCGAGCAGCGCACTCGCCATTCTGCGAAGCTTCGTGCGCACCTTTTGCGCGGCTAAGAGACTCGCGCCGCCTGCGATCACAAGCGAGCGGCTTGCGAAGGTGCCCCAGCCATACGGCGTGCGATCGGTGTCGCCATGCACGACCCTGATGCGGTCGGGCGAGGTGCCGAGCTCGTCCGCGATGATTTGCGCACGCGTCGTGCGCAAGCCTTGCCCATGGGGTGACGCACCAATCCGCGCTTCAATGAGACCGGATGGATCCATAACGATCTGGACCGTCTCCCAGCCGAGTGTCACCTCCATGCCGCGCGCCGCAAAGGCCGGCGTGCCGTAGCCGGTGCGTTCCGAGAAAGTCGCAAAGCCAAGCCCGAGATAGCGACCCTGTGCCCGCGCGTCTGTCTGGCGAGCGCGGAAAGCCGGTATGTCCACCGCCTTGATCGCAGCTTCCATCGTCTCGACGTAGCTCGCCTCGTCAAAGACAAGGCCGGTGGCGGAGGTGTACGGAAATGTTTTGATCAGGTTGCGCCGGCGTATCTCGACTGGATCGAGCCCGAAAGCGGCCGCGGCCTGGTCCATCATGCGCTCGAGCGCGAGCGTGATCACCGGCCGCGAGACGCCGCGATAGGGCGCCATGGGACATGTATGTGTGAGCACGCCGCGGGCGACGCAGGCATACTCGCGCAGAGCGTAAGGTCCCGGCATTTCCGCCAAGGCCATGAGCGGCTCTACCCCGCAGGTCGTCGGGTAGCACGAATAGGCTCCCACGTTTGCGATGATGTCGGCCTTCAGCGCGAGCAATTTCGCGTCCGCGTCGAAGGCTCCCTCGAGTGTTACGTGCTGGTCGCGGCTGTGAAACCCAGCGATGAGATTCTCGCGCCGATCCTCCACCCAGCCGACCGAAGTCCCTAGCGTGCGCGCCAGCCACGCGATGAGCACGAATTCCGGGGCCAGCGACATTTTTTGTCCAAATGCGCCGCCGACATCGGGCGCGATAACCCGCAGATCGAATTCCGGCAGCCCGAGAAGCTCGGAAATGATCGTGCGCATTGCATGCGGCATTTGCGTCGTGCAGGTGAGCGTCAGACGGCCGCTAGTGCGATCCCACGCGGCATGCGCCGCACGCGGCTCCAAAGGCAAGGCGCTCTGCCGGCGCGAGCGGATGGTGCATTCGATGGACCGATGCGCGTTCGCCGCGGCGGGATCGTATCCGGCAGTCTTGAAACGTCCATCGACAACTGTGTTGGCTTCCGCCTGCGCATGGACGCGCGGCGCCCCGGGGGCCAGCGCATCTCGCGCGTCCACCACCGCAGGCGCCTCCTCGATCTCGATCTCCACCAGATCGGCCAGGTCTTCGGCCTCCTCGGGGGCCTCGGCTATGGCAGCGGCAATGGGATCACCAACGAAGCGTACAAATTCGTGCGCGAGTATGGGTTGGCTGATCGGGACGTAATTGAATTTGTGCAACATGGGACAAACGGGCTTCACGCCGGCTAAATCGGCAGCGGTGATCACCAGCGCGCCGGGCGGGGTCGTGACGTGCTTGATGCGCCCGCAGGCCACGGGACTGCGCACGAAGCGTACCCATTTCTCCGCCGGAAGATCGGCCGTGAACCGGCCATCGCCCGTCACAAGCGTCTTGTCTTCAACGCGCCGGATGGAACGGCCCGTCCACTGCGAGCCCGGATCCGGCTTGAGCATCCCCTCAGGCACGATCGCGACGCATCTCACGTACGGTACTGCGCACTGCCTTCACGATGTTCTGATAGCCTGTGCACCGGCACAGATTTGAAGAAAGGAGGTCGAGGATCTCGTCGTCGCTCATATCCGGGTTTCTCTCCAGCGCGTCGACTGAGAGCATCAGGAAACCGGGTGTGCAGAAGCCGCACTGGAGCGCATGGTGAGCCATAAAGGCCTCCTGCAGCGGGTGCAGCTTCTCGCCCTGGGCAAGTCCCTCGACCGTGCGAATGGGCTTGCCGTCGGCTTGCACCGCAAACATCAGGCACGCACGCACCGCATGGCCATCCACGATCACCGTGCAGGCGCCGCAAATGCCGTGCTCGCAGCCGATATGGGTTCCGGTCAGCCCGCAATCGTCGCGGATGACATCGACCAGGGTCCTTCGGGGTTCGGCCCGGACCGAATAGGCCCGCCCGTTGATATCAAGCAATATCTCGACCTTTTCGGTCATTGCCTTTTGTGGTGACGCCTGCGGAGTGCCTGGGCATTCTGGACAAAAGCGGCCAGCGCGGCAACCACCGCAGAATAGATCGAGTTATTGGACAAATTTGCCGGCGTTAAAGCGAGGCAGCGCTTCTCATGCGCACAGCGACGCATTTGAGAACGCGCAGTCGACCTGCCGGTGCAGTGACCGCAAGCCGGTCAGGTGTTCACGAGTTCAGAAACAAGCGCGGTGGGCATGTTGGCGACACCGTCGGGTGCACCAACATGCCCAGATCCGCAACCACAGGGGTAGCAACGTGTCAGGTTAGCCCTTTGTCACGACCGGAGGAGGGGCCTTTCCTTTGCCCACACCAGCGCAGCCGGACACGCTAACCGCGACGAGCGTCGCGACCACAGCAAACAATAGCTTCTTCATTGGAGCCCCCTTTTCGAGAGAGAATTATTCTCGCCGTCCTTTAACCATGCGGATTAATACACCTATTGCACCCCTCCACTAGTGCAGGAAAGCCACACTCCCTGGAATTGCCGGCTTTTCATCCTGAACGTGCGCACCGGGCCACGGGCTATAATGGGGGCTTTTATTTGATGGCCACGCCCGTCAGCTGCACCACTTTGGCATATTTGGCGGCTTCCGCGCGGATGAAATAGCGAAACTGTTCTGGCGTATTCCCTACCGGCTCGGCCGCTTGCGCACCAAGAATCTCTCGCACCTGACTGTCCTGGAGCGCTTCGCTGCTCGCTTTGTAGAGCTGATCGAGAATGCCGGCGGGAGTTCCGGCGCGGGCGAGCAACCCGAACCAATTGGTGAAATCGAACTCCTCAAAGCCGGAGGTTTCGGCAAGCGCAGGAATCTCGGGAAAACGCGCCGAGCGTTTGCGGCTGGCGACTGCAATCGCCTTAAGCGCGTGCGACTGCACAAAACCGACCACCGGGGGCATGCCCGAGATTGTCAGCTTCACCTGGCCCGCGACCGCGTCGGCCACCGCAGGACCGGCTCCACGATACGGCACGTGGACGAGCTGCGTCGATTGCAGCTTGTTGATCAGCTCGCCCGTCAAATGATGGCTGCTCCCGATTCCCGGGCTCGAATAGTCGACCTGGCTTTTACGGGCGAGCGCAACAAGTGACGGCGCATCCGATGCCTCGAAGCTCGGATGTGCGGCCAGAATGAGCGGAGTCCAGGCAAGCAGGGTGATGGGTGTGAGATCGGTGACCGGATCGAATGGGAGATCCTTGAACAGATTCTGGTTGAGCGCCACCTCCGCGGGCGAGCCGACGAGCAGCATATACCCATCCGGTTCAGCTTTCGCGACGGCCTGCGCTCCGACGTTGCCACTCGCGCCCGCCCTGTTCTCCACCACGAAGCGCTGGCCAAGCTTGTCGCCGAGCTTTTGCGCCATGACACGGGCAACCGTGTCGGTACCGCCGCCGGCCGGATACGGCACGACAAGCTTGACCGGGCGCTCCGGCCATTTTTGCGCAGCCGCCTGAAACGTGCCGACGAGCAGCAACAGAATGCAGACCGGCGCAAGATGCAATGCTCGCGTCATTCGCAGTGCAAAACGAGAAAACATGGCTTTAGTCAATGCCCACAACGGTTCATGCTCTGCAGTATCTCGGGCGCGTAGAGCTGGGCACAAAAAGCCGGTCTTTAGAAAGGCGACCTTGATGCTTGAGATCCTGTCTCTTGGCTTCTTGCTGCGATGCTATGGCGTTTTGCGAGAATGAGGCAATAGCCTCTAAGCTTTAACTGTCAGACCCGGGTGCGGCCATTGGACCTCGCGCCAGCTTCAGTATTTCCTGTGCGCCGTGCAGATGAGCAGCATCAGCAAGGCAGCCGCCGCGCTGCGCGTCGCGCAGCCCGCACTGAGCCGGCAGATTCGACAATTGGAATCCGAGCTCGGTGTTCAACTGCTATCCGAGACGGCCGGGGCGTGGCGCCTACTCAGACCGGCAAAGCTGCTACGCCATCGCAAACCTGCGCGTGATCGAGCCCGCGCATTACCCGCCCGCGCTCTCTGCTTTCCTCCCCGCGGGACGATCACGCTTGCCGCGAAGGTGCTGATCGGCCTGATCGGTCAGGAGGCCGCAGCCTTCATC
>DATCJI010000243.1:0-2240 GCA_036562835.1 Xanthobacteraceae bacterium
TGCCGAAAGCCACCATGACGGCGGCGAAGAAGTGCGCCCAGCGCGGCACCAGCTTGCGTCCGAACAGCAGGATGCCGAGAAACGTCGCCTCGAGAAAAAACGCCATCAGCCCTTCGTAGGACAACAGCGGCGAAATCACGTCGGCGGTGGCGTCGGTAAAGCGGCTCCAATTGGTGCCGAACTGGAACGGCATGATGATGCCGGAGACCACTCCCATGCCGAAACAGACCGCGAATATGCGCGTCCAGAAACCCGAGACTCGAAACCAAATCTCGTTCTTGGTATACAAATAAAAGCCCTCGAGGACGGCGATGTACGAGGCGAGGCCGACGGTGAATGCCGGGAGCAGGATGTGCCATGAGACCACCCAGGCCCACTGCAGACGGCAGAGCAGCACCGGATCGAGCGTCCATTTTTCCACGGCGGCCTCCTCCTGCCCGCTCCGGGAGACTGATGTGCATCAAGGTCGGGCGGAGACGATCATGCGCAGTTTAGGAGCGGCAGCGGTCTCAACACAATAATATTTCAAGGGAGGAGCGGATGGCGGCGACGACGGCGGCACGGGCGGCGGCACAAGCTCACAGGCCGCTCTACACGCATCTCTACTTCCAGGTGCTCACTGCCATCGTTATCGGCGTGCTGCTCGGCTATTTCTATCCGAAACTGGGCGAGCAGATGAAGCCGTTCGGCGACGGCTTCATCAAGCTAATCAAGATGATGATCGCGCCCATCATCTTCTGCACCGTCGTGCACGGCATCGCCAGCATGGGAGACCTCAAGCAGGTGGGCCGCGTCGGCCTCAAGGCCCTCATCTATTTCGAAGCGGTCACGACGCTCGCGCTCATCGTGGGTCTCATCGTGGTCAATGTGATGCAGCCGGGCGCCGGCATGAATGTCGACCCGAAGGGGCTCGATACGAAGGCGATCCAGGTCTACACGACCAAGGCGGGCCAGGAGAGCACCGTCGACTTCCTCATGCACATCATCCCCAACACGATCGTTGGCGCGTTCGCCGAAGGCGAGATCCTGCAGGTCCTGTTCTTCGCTGTGCTGTTCGCGTTCGCCCTGCACATGATGGGCGAGCGCGGGAAACCGGTTCTCGCGTTTATCGACGTCGTATCGCACACGCTGTTCAACGTCGTCGGCATCATCATGCGCGTTGCGCCGCTCGGCGCATTCGGCGCCATGGCGTTCACCATAGGGAAATACGGGCTCGGCACGCTGCTCGTGCTCGGCAAGCTCATGCTTTCGTTCTACATCACCTGCCTGATCTTCATCCTGGTCGTGCTCGGCACCATTGCGCGGCTCACCGGGTTCAGCATTCTCAAATTTATCCGCTACATCAAGGAGGAGCTGCTGATTGTGCTCGGCACTTCGTCGTCGGAATCCGTGCTGCCGCGCATGATGACGAAGCTGGAAAATCTGGGCTGCAGGGAATCGGTGGTGGGACTCGTGATCCCGACCGGCTATTCGTTCAATCTCGACGGAACCTGCATTTATCTGACCATGGCGGCGATCTTCCTGGCGCAGGCGACCAATACGGAGCTTACCATCTGGCACCAGCTGGGCATCATCGCGATCCTGCTCCTGACCTCAAAGGGCGCGGCCGGGGTCACCGGCAGCGGCTTCATCGTGCTTGCCGCCACATTGGCCTCGGTGGGCACGATTCCCGTGGCCAGCATTGCGCTCATTCTCGGGGTTGATCGATTCATGTCCGAGGCGCGCGCACTGACCAATCTGATCGGCAACGGCGTGGCAACGGTAGTGGTCTCCAAATGGGAGAATGCACTGGACGTGGCACGCATGCGGGCGCACCTCGAGCACGAGACCGAGCTCGAGGCGGACGCACCGGAGCAGGTGCCCGCGTGAACTCCCCAAGGAATCGCATGCGCGCAACGTGTGTTGCGGTTTTTGCGATCGCGGCAATTGCCGTCTCGCTTTGCGCGCAAGCCGGCGAGCCGAACTGGCCCGATCATCTCAATATCGGCAGCGCCTCGCCCGGAGGCACTTACTACGTATATGGCGAGGGCGTCGCAAAGATCCTGACGCGCGCGCTCGAGCTGCCTGTCGTGCGCCTCGCAACGGAAGGGCCGGCGCAAAATATCGAGCTGCTTGAAGCCGGCGAGGCGAGACTGGGCTTCGTCACCACGGGTATTGCGCTGCAGGCCTGGAACGCGAGCGGCATCTGGCAAGGCAGGAAACCCGCACGCGCCATGCGCGCGATCTTTCCGATGTATGAC
>DATCJI010000253.1:0-2009 GCA_036562835.1 Xanthobacteraceae bacterium
CGCGCGCGCCGCAACCGGCCACGCCGCCGCGCCGCCGAGTAGCGTGATGAACGCGCGCCGTTTCATGGGCTCCGCTCCTCAGGCGGGAGCCGTACATTACCACACCGTTGCGCGAGAGCGGTGCCGTGCAGTGCGGCAAAATTGATCGTCGAATGGCAGAGGTGGGTCAAACTGAGAAGAACTCATTGCGAGCAAATGTCTTCCGGTCTTGCCCCAACACCCGACATAGACGAGAGCAGTGCCGGCACTTCCGGGATGTGCCGATTTTGTTGCAGAAGCCCGTTGATGGCTTTTGCGAACGGTGATTCCGTCGCTCTGACACGATTCGCTGCGGAGGCGAGCGATGATGGGGCGGCTGAAGCACGATCAGGAGCAGCTTTTCTACGAGTTTCGGCACGACGAGGTGATACCGGGCGATCACCTTGTGCGCGAGATCGCCGGCGTGCTCGATCTGACCTGGGTGCGTGCTGAGCTTGCATCCTACTACTCGACGCGCGGCCGGCCGTCGATTGACCCGGTGCTGATGATCCGGATGCTCATCGTCGGCTACGTTTTTGCCATCCGCTCGGAGCGGTTGCTCTGCCGGGAGGTTCAGGTCAACTTGGCGTACCGCTGGTTCTGCGGTTTGAGCATCGAGGACAAGATCCCGGATCATTCGGCGTTCTCGCGGGCCCGCAACGAACGCTTCCGTAACAGCGACATCTTCCGCCGGGTCTTCGAGCGTGTTGTTGAGGCATGTATTGCGGCTGGGCTAGTCGGTGGTGAAGGGTTTGCGGTCGATGCGAGCCTGATTGTAGCTGACGCCAACAAGCAACGTTCGATCCCCGGCTCGGAATGGCAGAAGACGCGTGATCCCGAGACTGCGAGCCGCGCCGTGAAGGAGTACCTGGCAACCCTCGATGACGCGGCCTTCGGTGCGGCCAGCGAGGTGACGCCGAAGTTCGTATCGCCGTCCGACCCGGCTGCCCAATGGACCGGCGCGATGCGAGGACCGGCGTTTTTCGCCTACGCCGACAACTATCTCGTCGATGTGAAGTTCGGAGTGATCGTCGACGTCGAGGCCTCGCGCGCCATTCGTCAGGCGGAGGTCGGCGCGGCGAAGACGATGATCGGCCGCACCGAGGAACGCTTCGGCCTGAAGCCCGAGCGTCTTGCGGCGGACACGGCCTATGGATCGGCCGCGACGCTGCACTGGATCGTGAACGAGAAGAAGATCACTCCGCATATTCCCGTCATCGACAAATCCAAGCGAGAGGACGGCTCATTGAGCCGGGCGGACTTCGCGTTCGACAAGGATCGCAATGTCTATGTGTGCCCGAACGGCAAGCTCCTGCACACGACAGGCAGGATTCACGATGGGGTGACTGTCCTCTATCGCGCAAGGACCCATGACTGTGGCCCTTGCCCGCTCAAGCCCAAATGCTGCCCAAAGGCACCAGAGCGCAAAATCCCGCGCAGCATCTACGAGGGCGCTCGCGATGCCGCCCGCGCACTCGCTGACACGGAAGCCTTCGAGCAGTCGCGCCGCGACCGAAAACGCGTCGAGATGCTGTTCGCACACCTCAAGCGCATCCTGAGGCTGGGTCGCCTACGGCTGCGCGGCCCTCGTGGCGCGCAAGACGAGTTCACGCTCGCCGCAATCGCACAAAACCTACGACGGCTCGCTAAACTGGTGGCCCGACCACCACCAACATCAGCTGCCGCGTGCGCTGTGTAACAGCTGCGGGCGTCAGTGCACTGCGTCAGAGCCGGCTCCCAATGGAGCATACGGCAACGTGCGCCTCAAAACACCGCGTCGGCCGCTTCGTTGTTCTAATCGCCGATTCTGCAACAAAATCGGCCATAAACCGTTATGTTTTGTTGTGTACAGGAGGGGTTGTGAGCAAATAGGCGCAGGCCCTATAACGGGGCGTTGTCACGGAGGGTGGCAATGTCACAGCTTGGCCAGTTCCGGCAATATCCCGAGGAAAGAGACCAGCCGCGCCGCAGGGTCAGCATTCCCTGGAAGT
>DATCJI010000431.1:0-1623 GCA_036562835.1 Xanthobacteraceae bacterium
GTGCGATGGGTTGAAAGAGCATAACGGCGGCGTAACGCGTGTTCCAAAGGTCTCCCGCAGTGGAATACGGGATCCATGAAGATTCATCGTCGCTGGAGAAGTAGTTGCTGAGTTGAATTTTTCGGGCCATCACGCCGACGACGGTAAAACGCACGCCCGCAACCTGCAGGGTCTCACCGACGGCGGGGCGTCCGCTGAAGAGCTGTTCCTTGAGGCGTCCGCCGAGAAAGATCACGCGGCGGCGCTCCAGCTCATCTTCGGCGTTAAGCCAGCGGCCTTCGGAGGGCACCTCGTTGCGCATCTCGCCGTATTCGGGACATACGCCGCGAACCGGCGCGGTGCCCACCATGCGATCTCCATAGGAGATCGCAGGACGGCGCACGGTTTCGCGGCAGACATATCTCACCAGGGGCACGGTGGCCTTGACCATGTCCACGTCGGCTTGCTCGATGACTACTTTCTTGCCGGCGCGCTGTCCTCCGGGTTGCTCGCTGGTCTGCTGCGGCCAGCAAATGACGACGCTCTTGCCGAAGGCGTCGAACCCGTGCACCAGAATGCTACGGAAGCTGTTGCCGTAGGCGATCAGTAGCGTGACCGTGGCAATGCCCCACACGATGCCGAGCATGGTGAGCAGGCTGCGCGTAACATTGCGTTTGAGCGCGACCCACGCTTCGAGAATGATTTCGACTAACATCGAGTTTCGGATTTCAAGTTTCCAGTTTCAGGTTTCGAGTTTCTGTTTCAAGCTCTTGTCGCGGTGCTTGTGCAACTTGAAACATGAAACTCGAAACATGAAACTCGAACTTATCCTCCCGCTTCATAGCGCAACGCCTCAATCGGATCGATCGATGCGGCGCGACGCGCCGGATACAGGGCGGCGCCTACTGCAATCGCTCCCAGCAAACCTGCTGCGGTCAGGCCAGAACTCCAACTGGGGACCAGGCCCGCAAAAAAGTCCGGCATCGGCAGAAGGTTGACCAGGCCGCAGAATCCGAATGCGATTGCGAGGCCGACCGCGCCGCTGAGCAGCGCAATGATCAATGCTTCAATAAAGAACTGGCGCAGGATGGTTCCCGAGGGCGCGCCGATGGCCTTGCGCACACCGATCTCGCGCGTGCGCTCGCGCACCGCGACCAGCATGACGTTCATTACGCCGATGCCGCCCAACAGCAAAGTCACGATACCCACCGCGCCCAGGAAGAACTTCATGCCGTCAGTCATGGTTTTGAAAGCCTGCGCTTCCTTCACCGTGTCCCAGATGGGGCAGGCTTCCTTGTCATTGGGGTCGTAGTGATGCATGCGAGCCAGCGCCACCCGCACTTCGCGCTTGCAGGCTTCATGCTGGTCTACCGACTTCGGCGTGACCAGCAGCTGATCGAAAGTGGTATTGGTGCCGGGAGGCTTGTCGGGGAAGTCGCGCCGCATGGCCGTGAACGGCACAAAGACTTTGTTGACGTCCCATCCGTCGTAGCTGGAGTCCTGCTTCTTCTTTGCCATCACTCCAATCACGGTAAAAGGAAAGTCGTTGAGATAAATCGTCTCGCCCACCGGGTTGCGCCCGGGAAACAATTGCTTCGCCGCATCGGATCCGAGGAACGCAACCCGACGGCCTTCGCGCATGTC
>DATCJI010000501.1:0-1664 GCA_036562835.1 Xanthobacteraceae bacterium
CAGCGCCTTGATCGTCACCTCGGCGTGATCGCGCGTCAGCGCGGACGCCATGATGACGACGAGATCGCGGCGGCGCTCCAGGAGCTTCGGCAAGGTCGAAATGCCGTCCAGCTCCGGCATCTCGACGTCGAGCACGATGACGTCGGGTCTAGAATTGTCGAGTTGCTCCAGCGCCTCACGGCCGTTGCGCAGCGACGCGACGAGCTTGAGGCCGGAGGTCTCCTCGATCCATCGCGAGAACAGGCTGCGCACGACGACCGCGTCGTCGACCACCATGACCCGGATTTCCTCCGGGGACGATGCGACGGGCAGACCTGGTGTGATCGGGGCAGTCGCGCTCATGCCAATACGCTACTCAACAACGCCACGGGTACACGGAAAACCGATCAGATCAGACCGACTTCCTGGAACTTGGCCTCGACGATCTCCTTGTCGAAAGGCTTCATGATGTACTCGTTCGCGCCGGCGTGGAGCGCACGCGCAATATGCGCCACGTCGTTTTCCGTGGTGCAGAACACGACCTTGGGACGGTCACCGCCCGGAAGACGGCGCAGCGCCTTCAAGAACTCGTAGCCGTCCATCTTCGGCATGTTCCAGTCGAGCAGGATGGCGTCCGGCAGCTCGCGCTGGCATGCTCCGAGCGCCTGCTCGCCGTCTTCGGCCTCCATGATCTGGAATTCCATGCCCTCCAGAATGCGGCGGGCGACCTTCCGGATGACGCTGGAGTCATCCACAACGAGACAGCTTTTCATCGGTATTCCTCCTTACTAACCCCCAGTGACCTGGCCGGGCGGCTCATGCCGCCATGGCTCCGTTCTTAATGTCGAGCAGACGATCAACGTCGAGCACCACCATCAGGTGTCCCTCGAGCCGATAGATTCCGGCCGCGACCTTGTTCAAACGCGGATCGAGGTTGGCCGGTTTCGCCTCACAGGCGCTATCGCGGAGCGCCATGACCTCGCCCACCGCATCGACCAGCAACCCATAGGATTCGTTTCGGAACTCGATGCCTATCGCCATCGCCAGCCGGTCTTTCGGGCGGCTGCCGAGATCGAGCCTGGTGCGCATGTCGATCGCGGTCACGACACGGCCACGCAGATTGAGGATGCCGGCCACCTCCGGGGGCGCCAGCGGCACGCGGGTCAGTCGCTCCGGCACGAACACGTCCTGCACGCGCGATATCGGCAACCCAAACAAGTGGTCGCCGATCGTCACCGTGACGTATTCGGTCATGTTGTCGCCGGCGCTGTCTTTGTCGATTGCCATGCGCGCCTCACGCCGCCTTGATGATGTCGGCGGTCTGCTCCTTGAGCGCCGCGATCAGACTCTGACGGTCGAACTTTGCGACATAGTCGTGGAAGCCCGCGCGGCGGCCACGTTCGATGGTTTCCGGCGACGAGTACGAAGACAATGCGATCATCGGCATCTCGCTGAACTTCCGATCGCTGCGCACCGCTTCGGCGAGCGCAAAGCCATCCATGTCCGGCATATCGAGGTCGGTCACCAGCGCATCGAAGCGCCCACCCTTGTGCAGCAGCGCCAGCGCCTCGTCGGCGCTCGCCACCGCGGTCACCTCATAGCCGGCCGCCTTGAGCACGGGCGAGAGCATGTTGCGGAAGAACGGAGAGTCGTCGACGAACAGGATCGTACGCGTCAGCGCCGCG
>DATCJI010000531.1:0-5221 GCA_036562835.1 Xanthobacteraceae bacterium
GTCGATCGAGCACGCGACTTTCACCCCGCCGGCCTTGCCCCGACCGCCCGCGTGGATCTGCGCCTTTACGACCGGCACGGCATATTCCCCGGCCGCCGTAACCGCCTCCTCGACCGAAAACGCCGGCCGGCCGCGCGGCACCGGGACGCCGAATTCGCGTAGCACCGCCTTGGACTGATATTCGTGGATGTTCATGCGTTACGCGCTCTACTTGCCCAGATGCGGCGCGATGCGCTTGCATGCATCGACCAAACTCTGCACTACCTCGGCGGATTTCTCGAACATGCCGCGCTCGTTGCCGTTGAGCTGAATCTCGACAATGCGCTCCACGCCCTTCGCGCCGATCACCGCGGGCACGCCCACGTAGAGATCCTTGAGGCCATACTCGCCGTTTAGATACGCCGCGCAAGGAAGCACGCGCTTCTTGTCCTTGAGATAGCTCTCCGCCATGGCAATGGCCGAAGAGGCAGGCGCATAGAAAGCCGAGCCGCTCTTGAGCAGATTGACGATCTCGGCGCCGCCGTCGCGCGTCCGCTGCACGACGGCGTCGATACGCGCCTGCGACGTCCATTTCATCTTCACGAGATCGGGGAGCGGGATGCCAGCTACCGTCGAATAGCGCACGAGCGGCACCATCGAGTCGCCATGTCCGCCAAGCACGAACGCGGACACATCCTCGACCGACACGTTGAACTCATCGGCAAGGAAATAACGCAGGCGCGCGCTGTCGAGCACGCCCGCCATGCCGACCACCATCGGCCGGGGCAGGCCGCATGCCTTCTGCAGCGCCCACACCATCGCGTCGAGCGGGTTGGTGATGCAGATGACGAACGCGCCGGGCGCGTATTTTTTGATGCCGGCGCCTACCTGCTCCATCACTTTCAGATTGATGCCAAGCAAATCGTCGCGGCTCATGCCGGGCTTGCGCGGCACGCCCGCGGTGACGATGCACACGCTCGCGCCGTCGATCGCGTCATAGGAGTTGGTACCGAGCATATGCGCATCGAAGCCCTCGACCGGCGCGGATTCGACCAGATCGAGCGCCTTGCCCTGGGGAATGCCTTCCGCGATGTCGAACAGCACCACGTCGCCGAGCTCCTTGAGCCCGATGAGATGAGCGATCGTGCCGCCGATCTGTCCGGCACCAATCAATGCAATCTTGGGGCGCGCCATCTGAAGTCCCTGAATGTGATGGTACTGACCGGGCTTCCGATCATCCACGTCTTTGTTCGTGCAGCAAGAAAAGACGTCGATGCCCGCGACAAGCGCGGGCATGACGGCGGCTGAGGCAAGAGCATTTGCCACCGTGCCAGCGGCAAAATCAAGTCTCCACCAGGCCCGCCACCGAATGCGCGCGCACCGCCGAGGAGCGCCCGTGCGGCAAGGATAAGTAGGAGAGCGTCCGCATCTCAATCAGGCGCGACGCGGTGCGCCTGAATTCGTACGCCTCGTATCCGTCCTGTCCCGTGTAGAGGGTCGAAGGCTCGGCGGCGGCGGAAGCAACGAGCTTCACCGCATTGTCGTAGAACGTATCGATCAAAATAATGAAGCGCTTGGCCTCATTGCGGCGTGCGAAATCCATGACGGGAATGCGATCGAGCAGCACCGTGTGAAAGTCGTGTGCGATCTTGAGATAGTCGGCGCCCGCAAGCGGCTGCTCGCACAAATCATGGAAACCAAAGCGCGCCACGCCCATCGCGGCTTTCGGCACCAGGACTGCGTGCCCCTTGATCACAAGGCGCTGTTCCTGGCCGGCCTGACCCGCAGTGAGCCGCGTCCAGATGGCATCAAGCGCGCGCGCCGCGGCCGCATCTGCCGGCACGTGCCACACGGCGGCGCCGCCGAGCTTTTCCAGACGGAAGTCGGTGCGCGCGGCAAGCTGCACCACTTTCATGCGCTCCTCGATAAGCGCGATAAACGGCACGAATAGATCGCGGCTGAGCCCCTCGCGATAGAGCTCCTGCGGGGGGACATTCGAGGTTGCGACGACGACAACTCCGAGATCGAACAAATGTGCGAACAAACGACCGAGGATCATCGCATCGGCGATGTCGGTCACGTGGAATTCATCAAAACAGAGAAGCCAACTCTCCTGCGCAATGGCCGCCGCGACAAGGGCGATGGGATCGCGATCCTTGATCGTCCCCGCCTTGATCTGCTGCCGCACCACATGGATGCGCTCATGCACCTCGGCCATGAACTCATGAAAGTGAACGCGGCGTTTGCTTGCGACCGGAGCGGCCGCGAAGAACAGATCCATCAGCATCGTCTTGCCACGGCCGACCTCGCCCCAGATGTAAAGTCCTTTGACCGGCTGCGCAGGGACTGCGCGCGCGCCAAATAACCAGGCGAAGGACGACGACTTCCGCGCAGGATTTTGTTGCGCGAGCGCGCGCTCAAGCTGGGCGAGATCCTCGACCAAAGCGGCTTGCGCAGCGTCGGGCTCGATTTCACCCGAGGCGATTTTCGCCGCATAGCGCGACTTGGCGGGTAGCGCCTTCGTGATCTGTAGATTCATTCAGCCCGAAATTTGTGCATTGCGGTAAAATGGAGGCAGCTTCAACCTCAGCGCATGCCCGGCATGTCTGTTTATCAACTTAGTTCAACACCTTAACAAGAAATTTAATCAGGCGACAGCATCCAGGAGACCTATATTGCATTGCAATAGGCGTTGATTCGCTGACCAGAGGAGACCTGCAATGGAAGAGCCGCTGCCCGATGGTGGTCGGATCCGCAAATTGTGGATCGCCGAAGCCGATCTTTATCGCGACCATCTGCTCCGCCTCGACCACAAGAGCCGCCGCAGCCGCTTCGCCGGCGCGGTGTCCAACGATTTTTTACGCAAATATGCCGAGCTTGCCTTCAGTCTCGATGCGCTCATTCACGGATTCTTCGTGGACGACGTATTGCACGGGGCGGCCGAGTTGCGTGCCATCGGCTCGCCAGCGCGCGGCGAGGCGGAGGCCGCGTTCTCTATTGAAAAGCCATGGCAGAGCCATGGCGTCGGATCGGCACTGTTGGAGCGCACGCTCCTCGCAGCTCGCAACCGCGGTTTTCGTTACCTTCACATGTCCTGCCTCGCAGATAACGAGCGCATGCAACAGCTCGCCCGCAAATACGATGCGGATCTGCGGTTTGATTTCGATACAGTCGTAGGCGAGGTCACGGCGCCCCGACCGACCCCTCTTTCTGTGTTCCGCGAGATCGTCGCTGACGGCCACGGTTTTGCGACGGCAATGTTTGATGTGCAGTCGCGGCTTCTCCGCCCGGTGTAATTGCCGCCCTCAGGAGATTACGCCGCGAGCGGATAGGCGGCTTCCACCACATAGGGGCCGCCGCCGCCGCCCATGCGCGAGGAGAACAAAACGAAGCGCGAGACCGTGAAGGCGGGCAAATGCAGCGGCGCGCGCAGGCTGAGGTAGTCGGCGACCTGGCGGCTCGATGAGTCGCGCAGGCGCGCAAGCGTGACATGCGGCGAAAATTTACGGCCCTCCGGCTCGAGACCCACCCGCTGCATCATGCGCTCGTGTTCAGCCTGCAGCTCGACAAGCTCGTGGGTGGGAGCAAGCCGCGCCACTACGGCTCTCGGCTTTCTGCCCCCGAACGAGTGCAGGTCCTGCAAGCGCAGCTCGACCGGCGCGCGCCGCACCCGCGCAAGCAAGGAGGCGACCTCGTGCGCCACGGTGTCGTCCACCTCGCCAATGAAGCGCAATGTGATGTGGTAATTCTCGGGCTCAATCCAGCGCGCGCCAGGCAAACCCCCGCGCAGCGTGGAGAGCGCTTCCACGATGTGGGCCGGCAACTCGAGACCGGTGAACAGTCGCGGCATCACATTGCTCCCCATATGTCTTCCGCTGATTTCACTCAGATTCCGCGTTGAGCTTGGACGCGCGCCACAAGCTCCTCGACCTGCGGGAGGATACGCGCCACGATCGCGTCAATGCCGGCGGCATTCGGATGCACGCCATCTTGCAGGTTCAACTTCGATTGCGCGGCGATGCCGTCGAGGAAGAACGGGTAGAAGAGGACGCCCTTCTCGCGCGCCAGATCCGAATAAATGCGCTCGAACTGTTCCCCATAGGGGCCGCCAAAATTGGGGGCGGCGCGCATACCGGCAAGCAGCACCGGGATGTTCCGATCCGTAAGCCTGCGCACGATCTCCCCGAGCGCATTGCGCGTCACACTGGGATCGACGCCAAGGAGCATGTCGTTTGCTCCAAGCTCGACGATCACCGCGTCGGTTCCTTCCGGCACCGACCAATCAAGACGCGCCAGACCGCGGGAGGCGGTATCGCCGGAGACGCCGGCGTTGACGATCTCCACGGCATAGCCTTTCGCTGTGAGCGCGCGCTCGAGCTTCGCCGGGAATGCTGACTGCGCGGGAAGGCCATAGCCGGCGGTGAGCGAATCGCCGAAAGCGACGATACGCACCGGCCGATTGCCGGCACCAATCGGATTGGCGAAAGCCGCGCCAAACACGAACGTCATGACCGCGCTATGGACCAGCATCCTCAAGGCCCGATATGACCGCCTGCCGCCGTCTGCAAGTCCAGGTGCCGAAAACAAACTCATGCACGAACCCTCTTTATCAGTATCGGCAAAGCCGGCCGTCGTGCTGGCCGGCGTGAACCTGACGCTTGGACGCGGAAGAGCGCGCGTCCATATCCTGAAAGACATCGATCTCTATATAGGGAACGGGGAAGCAGTTGGCCTCCTTGGGCCGTCAGGGTCCGGCAAATCAACGCTGCTGATGGTGATCGCGGGTTTGGAGCGTACCGACAGCGGTATCATCGCAGTGAACGGCAACGAGCTCAATCACCTCGATGAAGACGGCCTGGCGCGCTTCCGCGCAAAGAATGTTGGTATCGTGTTCCAGTCTTTTCATCTCATTCCTACGATGACTGCAGTCGAGAACGTTGCGGTGCCGCTCGAATTTGCGGGAGTGCGCGATGCGCGCGAGCGCGCGAAGCTTGAGCTTGCGGCGGTGGGCCTTGAGGCGCGCGCCGACCATTACCCCGCGGAGCTGTCCGGGGGCGAGCAGCAGCGAGTGGCTATTGCGCGCGCCATCGCAAAACGGCCGGATGTGTTGTTGTGCGACGAGCCGACCGGCGCGCTCGACATCGCGACCGGTGTCGTCGTGTTGGAGGCGATCGAACGTGTGAATCGTGAGCTTGGAACGGCGACGGTCGTCATCACGCACAATGCGGCGATCGCGGGCATC
>DATCJI010000006.1:0-2315 GCA_036562835.1 Xanthobacteraceae bacterium
CCTTCATCGGCATCATTCTGCTCATCGGTATCGTGAAGAAGAACGGGATCATGATGGTGGACTTCGCGCTCGAAGGAGAGCGCGCGCGAGGTCTTGCGCCGGAGCAAGCAATTTATGAGGCGTGCCTTGCCCGGTTCCGGCCTATCATGATGACGACGCTTGCCGCGCTTTCAGGCGCGGTACCGCTTGTGCTTGCGACCGGCCCCGGCTCCGAGCTGCGCCGTCCGCTCGGCATCACCATCGTGGGCGGGCTGCTCGTGTCGCAGCTGCTCACGCTGTACACCACGCCCGTGATCTATCTCTTGCTCGACGGGCTGCATAGGCGCTTGTGGGGACAACGTCGGCACGGCGAGCCAGGACAATTCCTGGGCACCGCCGCCCCCGACGTGGATGGGCGGGCCAAGGCCCGGGCATAACGGCGCACATTCGCGCGCAGGTTTGAAAAGGTGTAGCTTGCTCTGACGCATGCTCACGAGAACTGAAGATATTGCTGCGTCGGTTGAGAATTGGCTGAGCGAGTTTGAAGGCGCGCTCGCCAGTAAAAACGGCACCGCCCTGAAGGCGCTCTTCCATGACGAGAGCTACTGGCGCGATGTTCTCGCGTTCACGTGGGAAATCAAAACTATTACCGGCGTGGGCGCAATCGCCGCCGAGCTGAAGTCCTGCAGCATCGAGGCACAGCCCACCGGCTTTGCCATTGCTTCGGCGCGCACGCCGCCTCGTCGCGTGAGCCGCGCCGGCAGCGAGGCGATCGAGGCGATCTTTCAGTTCCAGACTGCGCAAGGACGCGGCAGCGGGGTTTTGCGTCTCATGCCCGATGCTCACGACCGCAACAGTGTCAAGGCATGGACGCTGCTGACCGCGCTCGACGAGATCAAGGGGCATGAGGAGCATATCGGCCGCGCCCGGCCTACCGGCGAAGCCTATGCGCGCGATTTCCGCGGACCCAATTGGCTCGATCTGAGAAAGGCCGCCGCCGCATATGCCGAGCACGATCCTGTGGTGCTTGTCGTCGGCGGCGGGCAGGCCGGGCTTTGCACGGCCGCGCGGCTCGCGCAGCTCGAGATCGACGCGCTGATCGTCGATCGCTGGCCGCGCATCGGCGACAACTGGCGCCAGCGCTACCACGCGCTGGTGCTGCACAATCAGGTGCAGGTCAATCACCTGCCCTACATGCCGTTTCCCCCGAGCTGGCCGACCTACATCCCCAAGGACAAGCTCGCGTCGTGGTTCGAGGCCTATGTCGAGGCCATGGAGCTCAATTACTGGACCGGGACCGAGTTCGAGGGGGGTGCCTATGACCAGAAAGAGAGACGATGGTCCGTCGTGGTTCGGCGCGCTGATGGCACGAGCAGGCGGATGCACCCGCGTCACCTGGTCATGGCCACGGGCGCGAGCGGCATCCCCAACATCCCGGAGATCCCGAGCCTGCGCAATTTCCGGGGCACCGTCCTGCATTCGAGCGAATACCAGGACGGGGAGATGTGGCGCGGCAAGCGCGCGCTCGTGATCGGCTCGGGCAACAGCGGGCACGACATTGCCCAGGACCTGCATTCGAGCGGCGCGCATGTAATGCTGGTGCAGCGCAGCTCTACCATGATCGTCAATGTGGAGCCGAGCGCGCAGCTTCCTTACGCGCTTTATGACGAAGGCCCGCCGCTCGAAGACTGCGACCTGATCACCGCCTCGATGCCGCTCGCGCTCGCGCGCAGGAGCCACATTCTCATGACCGCGCAGGCAAAAAATATCGACAAGGACCTGCTCGCCGGGCTCGAACGCAAGGGATTCAGGCTCGATTTTGGCGACGACGGATCGGGCTGGCAGTTCAAGTACCTCACCCGGGGCGGCGGCTATTATTTCAACGTCGGCTGCTCCGATCTCATCGTCAAAGGCGAGATAGGGCTCGTGCAATTCTCGGACATAGAGTCATTCGTGGCCGAGGGAGCGCGCATGCGCGGCGGGGACACGCTCCGCGCCGATCTCATCGTGCTCGCGACCGGCTACAAGGGCCAGGAGGATCTCGTGCGCAAGCTGTTCGGCATTGAGGTGGCGGAGCGCGTGGGGCCGATCTGGGGATTCGGCAAAGGGGCCGAGCTGCGCAACATGTTCACGCGCACGGCGCAGCCCGGGCTCTATTTCATTGCTGGCAGCTTCGCCCAATGCCGCATCTATTCGAAATATCTGGCGCTGCAGATCCAGGCCGCCGAGCTGGGATTGATCCCGCCGTTCCTGAGCTCCGGCCGTAGCCCGGATGAGCGAAGCGACATCCGGGATTCTCTCCCCGCATATCGCTGAGGCTCATGCGGGCTACGATC
>DATCJI010000053.1:0-15519 GCA_036562835.1 Xanthobacteraceae bacterium
ATGCGATATTGATTATTTAGATGTAAAATAGATCAAAATAAGGCAATTGTCAAGGGGGGCCGAATCCGAAACGCTGTGGGGGATGCGGTATTCGGCTCAAATTCGTGCGGCGCGCGCGCTCCTAGGCTGGAGCCAAACCCAGCTTGCACGCCGCGCCGGGCTAGGCTTGGCAACCCTGCAGCGCATTGAACGAAATGAAGGTATTCAGAAAGGGAAGTTTTCGACGGTCATCAAAATACAGAAAGCTCTCGAGCAGGCCGGCATTTATTTCATCGAAGACGATACTGGAGAGATCGGCGTGCGAATGAAAATAAAGCGCCGATGACTGATCTAAAAATTTGGTGGGCTTGTCCTCAATAATTGACTCCCGAGCGTCTGGATGCGTGATCGATTTAATCAGCGCTTGCTGTTTGCTGATCCTACGCCAACGCCCATCCTCACGAATCGTGACGGTTTTGCCAAGCTCGGCGCTGAGATCTGTAGCGAGATTGCGAGCCCCTCTGGGACGTCCGCGCGTTCCGCAGTAGGACACCAGTCCGCCCATAACTCTGCCAATGCCGCTTTCTATGAAGCGGATGGAAGTTCTGATATAGTTGTTTCGGACTCGGTCGATTGTTTGCTTAGAAAGGGACAGCGGGACGAACTGTCCTCTGGTTATTGGACTTCCCTGTTCTTTTGTCGAAAGGAGGAACTATTTCCCTGATGGCTCTGCCGATAATTCCCTGTTTGGGTCAGTAGGGAATTTGGCATGCAAACCCCGTGTTTCCGGTCGTTTTCAAATAGACCGCTGCCGCGGAACTGCAAGGTTCCCTGTTGATTTCCCTGTTAGCAGGGACAGGACCGGCCCAGACCGGACATTTCAATGTGATCCAGAAGATGTCCTCAAGTCAGTGCGTGCGCATGCAACCGGCGGAGTTCTTTCGCCGGATTCCGCTTTCGCCGCATCAAATGACATCGCGCCTCACGCCGACGCAGGACATGATCGTGCTCTGCCATCTCGGGGTTGCACGCCTCGAGCGCCCGGCGTGGTCTTTACGGATTGATGGGTTGGTGGAGCATCCAAGGGAGTTGCGCTTCAGCGATCTTGTGGCGTACCCCAAGCACACGATCACCAGCGTTCATCAATGTGCGGGAAGTCCTCTGCGGCCGTTTGAGCCGACGCGACGGATCAGTAATGTGCGCTGGGGAGGGGGACGGCTTGCCGATCTGCTCGAGGACTGCCGGCCGCTGCCCTCGGCCCGTTTTGTCTGGTCCCGAGGCGCAGACCACGGCAACTTCGGGGAGCTCGCGCACGAAGCCTATGTGAAAGATCTTCCTATCGAACGCGTCCGTGCCGATGTGCTGATTGCGTACGAGCTGAATGGGGAGCCTCTGCCGCCCGAGCACGGCTTTCCCGCGAGGTTGGTGGTGCCAGGTTTTTACGGCACTAACAGCGTCAAATGGGTTACTTGCCTGACGCTTGAAGCAGAGCGTGTGCAGAGCCCTTTTACGACACAATGGTACAATGACCCGGTCATTGATTCTCATGGTACTGCTTTAGGGACGACCACTCCGGCCTGGTCTATAGCTCCGGAATCCATCATTGTCGAGCCTGCGCCGGAGGCCACCCTCAAGCGCGGAGCGCCCGTCGAGATCTGGGGCTGGGCGTGGGCGGACGATCCGATCGAGCGCGTCGAGGTGAGTACCGACGGAGGCGCCAGTTGGTCCAGGACAAAACTCGAACAGCGCGCGGAGCGCAGCTGGCAGCGGTTCAGCATGAAATGGCACCCGGCTGCGGACGGAGCGGTCACGCTCGCTTCGCGCGCGCATTCTTATGCCGGAGGTTTCCAGCCGCTGACCGGCCGACGCAACGCCATCCACCGCGTCACCGTTGACGTGACATAATCGTCAAAATAGGCGGCCAGCACCGGCATGCGAGGGTGAGCAGGAGCGCATTCGCAAGCGGCTAAATGCCACTTACATTTTTGCAGCAAGTCAGTATCTACGCGGCATGACGCCTGAGGAGTTGGCGGCCCTGCGGCGCGCGATGGACGCCCTGGAGCATCCGAGCTTTGCCGCGCGGCTGAGCAACCTTGCCGGCAAGCCCGTCCAGGTGATGCGTCGTACGTTGCCCGCGGCCGCCTCGGAAGCGATCACTAAGGCAACGACGCGGGGATTGAGTGCCGCGGTTTCCGCAGCATTACGCTCGATGCGCAATGATTATCGTCCCGGCGCTCCCTGGCTGCACAAGGCCCTGGCGGCGGGTTCGGGCGCGCTCGGCGGCGGCTTCGGACTTGTGGCACTTCCGGTTGAGCTTCCGGTCTCGACCGTGCTCATGCTGCGCGGAATCCTCGATGTTGCGCGGGCTGGGGGCGAAGATCTGCAAAGGCCGGAAACGGCGCTCTCTGCCCTGCAGGTCTTCGCCTTGGGCGGCGAGGGTCCCGAAGCGGGCTATTTTGCCGTGCGCGGGATGCTCGCAAAATCCGTCACCGAAGCAGTGCGCTTTATTGCGGAACGCGGAATGCTGACGGAGGGCGCGCCTGTGCTCGTGCGTTTCGTCGCGCAGATCGCGTCGCGTTTCGGCATCGTGGTGAGTCAAAAAGTAGCAGCGCAGGCACTCCCCATGATCGGCACCCTTGGGGGCGCGGCGGTCAATTACGCCTTCATGGACCATTTCCAGGCCGTGGCAAAAGCACATTATCTCGTCCGGCGGCTTGAGAGAATCTACGGCCAGGACGCGGTGCGCGCCGAATACGAGCGTTTGCGTGTGGCGACGGCATTCGCCGCATAGCAGAGGCGATCATTGCACCCACGTGAGCGACTGCGATTTTCCCCTATCGCGAAACGGGCGCCGTTGCGATTTCCTCACAGCATCCGGCTGGTGGTCTGGCCGGTGCTGGCGCTCGAGGATTGGGATATATCGCGACCGATGGCGCGCACTGTGATTTCGCCGCCGCAAGGACAGCCGCAGCTTCCCGATTTGCCGAACTGGAGCTGGCACGAATACGGCATGCGGGTCGGGTTCTGGCGCCTGCGCAAAATGTTTGGTGGGCTGGATGTCATGCCGACGGTGACCTTGAACGCGCGTGTCTGCGAGACATACCCGGAAGTGGTCGAAGCGTGCATCGAGCAAGGCTGGGAGCTCAACGCGCACAGCTATGACCAGATTCCCATGCACAAGCTGGAAGACCAGCGCGCGGTGATCATGCGATCCATGGACATGATCGAGAAGTTCTCGGGCAAGCGGCCACGCGGCTGGTTCGGTCCAGGCCTGACCCAGACATTTGAGACGCTCGATTACTTATCCGAGGCCGGTGTCCAATATATCGGTGACTGGGTGCTCGACGACGAGCCCGTGAGCTTGAAAACAGCACACCGACCTGTCGTGGCTCTGCCGTACAATTTCGAGCTGCACGACATCGTCTTGGTGGCGCTGCAGAACCACCCATCAGACATGATCTACCGGCGCACGCTCGATCAGTTCGAGTGCCTGTACGAGGAGTCGCACGAGCGGGCGAAGATCATGGCCATTGCATGCCATCCATATTTGTCGGGCGTGCCGCACCGCATTGGGCATGTGCGGCGCACGTTCGAGCACATTCTGAGCAAGGAAGGCGTTGCCGCCTGGGACGGCGTCCGGATCCTCGACTGGTATCTGGCGCAGCAGCAGCGTTAGAGCGGGCTTCGATAAGGTTGAACTTGCCTCCCGTCCTCGTCACGCGTGGGTCCATCTTTTTCGTCACAAGATGGATTGCCGGGGCGAGCCCGGCAATGACGAAGAGAATCAACGCGAACGAGAACCGCTCGGGTCCGCTCTACAAAACACTGCCGAGGGCGAGCGACGCGCGAGCAAAGCGCTCGCAGGCACTTTCGTGCGCGACCAACACGTCCTTGTCCATTTCGGGCACATAGCCGGGCGACAGGACCAGATCACCCCTGTCGAATCTCAACGGCTCAAGGAAGAGCCGAACTTTGGGTTTGAGAAAGCCGTTGAACTCGCCGGCGTTGCGAATGGTGCGGCTTGCGACGCAGGCCTCCATCCAGCACCCAAGCTCGCTCGAGAGCCCGTCTCCGAGCACCGGCTCCATGCCGCAAGCGCGCACCAGATCGAGCGCCTCGCGCAGCAAATTGAGCCCGCCGAAGCGTTTCAATTTCAGCTTGCAAAAGCGCACATTCGGAATGTCTGCCGCGCGCCTGACATCCGCAACCGCGCAAATCGGCTCGTCCAGCATGACGGGGACTGTGGAAACCTGCGCGACGTGCGCATTGGCCTGCCAATCTTCGGCGGGGCAGGGCTGTTCGAACAGCTCGATGCCCGCCGGTTCGAGCGCCGCTGCAAAACGACATGCATCGGCTTCGCTGTAGGCCCGATTGGCGTCGATGCGCAAAATCGCACGCCCGGCTGCCGCGTGCTGAATTTGCTGCACCCGCATGAGGTCTGTATCGGCATCTTTTCCCACCTTGATCTTGAAGGTGCGGAAGCCATCGCGCAGCCGGCTCTCCACCTCCGCTTCGATGTCGGCCGGAGTGAAGCTGTTAAACGGCGTCAGCAGAGGCAGCCTGATTTCGCGATCGACATGCAGCAGAGGGTGGGGCTCGAGCATTTCGATTGCGGTCAATAGGGCAGTCGCCGCAACTTTGCTCGATGCCATATTTTTAACGATGAGCGATTTCACCTGCGCCGTGTCTTTGCCGACGGCAGCCGCGGCGTGCTCGCAGCAGAACTTCCAACCGCCCTCGCGCGTCTCGCTCGATGAGCCCGGTGAAATGTGTCCTTCGCCGAATCCTACCCGCCCATCATCGCCGCGAGCTTCCACAATGATGGGCTCGAACTCGGTAAAGGTGCGGTAGGATAACACGTAGGGACGCACTAAAGGCAGGCGAACGTTCCTGATGGTGATCGCTTCGAGCTTCATGGTTTTCAATCTACCCCAATGCCGATCTGTTTGATCACGCGGCCCCATTTTTCCACTTCACTCCCGACGAGCTGCTCAAGATATTGAGGCGAGCTGCGCTCAGGAGAAACCGGCTCTCCTCCGATTTCCTTTAATCTGTCCTGCACGGACGGAATCTTCAGCGCCGCAACCGTGGCTTCGTTAAGTTTTTGCACGACGGAAGCAGACGCACCCTTCGGCAGGAAGATTGCATACCAACTCGGAATGTCGAAACCGGTGAGACCCTGCTCGTGCGCCGAGGGCAAATCGGGGAGCAGCACAGAACGTCTTATGGACAAAATGGCAATCGGCTGCACCAACCTGGCTGCGATCTGCGGAGCCGCGACCGGCAGGGAAGGACATTGATAATCAATACGCCCGGCGATCAGGTCCTGCATGGCCTGCCCGCCGCTGCGATAAGGCACGTGTGTTACATCAATCCCGGTCGCGGAATTGAGCAGTACACAGGCGAGGTGGTTAGACCCTCCCGTTCCCGCTGAGCCGTACTGGATGCTGCGCTCGTTCTTCTTTGCATACGAAACAAACTCCTGCAGGCTGCTCGCAGGAAAGGCTCGCCTTGCCACGAGTACGAGTGACTCATCGGTCACCAGCGCAACGGGCGTGAAGTCCATTGCCGCGTTGTATAACGGGCGTTTGTAGAGCCACTGGTTCTGCGCGTGCGTGCCTACATTTCCCAGCACTAATTGATAGCCATCCGGTGCGGCCTTCGCGACGCGCGCAGAGCCTGTCATGCCGCCCGCGCCGCCCACATTCTCCACGATGATTGGTTGGCCCAGGACCAAACGCAGGCCCTCTGCCACAATGCGGCCGATCACATCGCTGGTTCCTCCGGCCGCGAACGGCACGACCATGGTGATCGGATAGGCTGGCCACTCCTCCGCTCTGCCTGGATCGATTGCGGCCACCAGAGTTGCAACTGCCGCAAAGAGCACCAGCCGCACGTGCACTATGCTGCGCATGTTGCCCGGCATAGTATCTGCGGAAGAAACGCAACAGAACAGGAATCGCGCTCTCATGACTGCTGCGCCAAGCGCGCCTCTTGCTGGCATACGCGTCCTCGAACTGGGCCACATCATTGCGGGGCCCACGGCCAGCCTCATCCTGGCGAAGCTCGGTGCCGATGTGATCAAGGTCGAGCGCCCCGGCATTGGAGACCAGGCACGGGTCAGCCGCGGTAATCAGGGCTATTTTCTCGCGTTCAATTCGTCGAAGCGCAGCGTATGTCTCGATTACAAGGAAGGCCTCGGTCGCGAAGCTTTCCTGCGACTGGTCAAATCTGCCGACATTCTCGTCGACAATTACGGGCCGGGCGTGCTCCAGGCGCAAGGGCTGGGCCCTGACGTGCTCAACGAGATCAATCCGCGGCTCATTCAAAGCAGCCTTAAGGGGTTTCTGAGCGGTCCTTACGAAAGTCGAAACCTGCTGGACGAGCCCGCGCAGATGATGAGCGGCCTTGCTTTCATGACCGGGCCGCGCGGCATGCCTTTGCGCGCAGGCGCTTCCGTCGTCGACATCGCCGGCGCCATGTTTTCCGTGATCGGCATACTTGCCGCCCTGTACCGGCGTGAGAGCAGCCAGCAAGGCAGCCACATGCGGGTGGGCTTGTTCGAGACCGCAGTGTTCCTGATGTCGCAGCACATTGCCAAGGCGGGAATTTCCGGCGAAATCCCTGCGCCTATGCCCGAGAGGGGGGTGGGACGGGATCTCGGCTGGGGGATTTATCGGGTGTTCGAAACGGCGGATGCGGCGCACATTTTCATTGGTGTCACCAGCGATGCGCAATGGGAAAGCTTTTGCCGCGAATTTAGTTTGGCGGAGCTTTGGGCAGAGGGCGAGCTACGGCAGAACGCAGGCCGTCGCAAGCACTATGAGCGCCTGACGGAAATCACAGCCCGGCTCGCGAAAGGCATGGCGCGCAAGGATTTAATGGCCATGCTGGAGCGCGCCAATATTCCCCACGCGCCGGTCAATACGCCGCTCGATCTCCTGCACCATGCTCATTTGGAAGCGCGCCGGCATCTCACGACGGTGACTGCACCGGACGACACCCGTGCGCCGGTTCCGGCATTGCCTATCGAAGGTGAGGTGGTCGGCGCCTCTTCGGTATTCAACCCACCCAAGCTTGGGGAGCATACGGGCGAGATTATGGTCGAACTCGGCTTTCATGGACGTGAGCTCGAGGAGCTTCTGCGCGCGGCAGCTCCATGAGCGGGTGAATGAAGACCCGGGCAGCGAACAGGAGGAAGACATGACGGCAGTGGATGTGGCGAGCGCGGCCCGGACCGAAATTGACACTCAGATCGATGCCTGGGTCGATGCCACGCGCGCGCTCACCGGCAAGATCGTTGAAGAGCGCAAGCCATGGGTCACGCATGTGACTGAGGATGCTATTCGGCACTTTGCGCAAGGTACCGATGACGACAACCCCCTCTGGATCGATCCTGTATATGCGAGCAAGGGCCGCTTTGGCGCAGTCACGGCGCCGCCGTCATTCATTTTTGCGAACCGTTATCCAATTCTGCACGGCTCGCCCACTCAGGCACCGCTCGCGTCGCTTATCGGCGGCGTTGAAGTCGAATGGTATTTGCCGCTTAAGGCAGGGGACCGGCTGACCTCGGAGCCTCGGCAAAAAGATTTCTACGAGAAGAAGAACAAGGACGGACGGCGCCTCAACTTCGTAATCTCCGAGGTGACATACCGGAATCAGGATCAAAAGTGTGTTGCTACCGCGCAAGGCACAATGATCATGGCCACTCAGGTGGGGATGCAGACCATGATGGAGCACACGATCCCGCGCTACAGCGACGCCGATCTGAAAAAACTCGAGCGCACATGGAAAGAAGAAAGCCGCAGGGGCGCCGAGGCGCTGCAGTTCGAGGACGTGGACGTGGGCGCGCCGCTGCCGCCGATCGTGCGCGGCCCTCTGACCATCGGCGATATGATTGCCTGGAATGCGGCGATCGGACCTTCCTACAAGGCGGGCCGCTGGGGTTATCTCGAGCTCTTGCGCGCCATGCATACCGCCATGGTCAATCCGGTTACCGGCTTTCCAGTCAAATATTCGCAGCAGCACGAAGACTTCAACATGGCTGCCGGCCGGGGCATGCCCGCGCCCTTCGACAATGGTGTGATGCGATTTGCATGGGTGGCGCCGTTGATCACCAACTGGATGGGAGATTATGGCGACCTCGTTCGGCTGAGCGTTACCGTGCGTCGACCTGGTCTCTACGGCGACCTCGTGACCTATTGCGGCAAGGTGACGGGCAAAGATGAGGCGCGCGGAACTGTTACGGTTGAGATAACCGGGATGAAACAGGACGGCAGCGTCACCACGGGCGGCCAAGCCGAGGTGCGGCTCGCGCGTCGTGGCTAGTCATTCGGCAGGCTTCGGGACGTAGTTGACGATCGGGAAGGGGATCGGCGCAACGCGTTTCGCCTCGCTGCGCACCACCTGGAGGAGCTGCAGCGCCCGTGCGCCTGCGGCCTGGCCGTCCGCATGCGCGCCGCGCACGTACGGGGCGCGCAAGGCCTCGATGTCCTCGAGCGCCTCGAGGAGCGCGCGTGCCGCGACGCGCAAGCGCTTGTAATCAATCACTTGCAGGAATTCGGTGTGAATGATGTCGCGCTCCGAGACGGTCAAGCCGAGCACGTGCAAGGCCATATTGGCATAATGGGTGGCAGCCAGCATAGCGCCATCGATCCGCATCTCGTAATCGCGCTCGGTCAGCCGGCCAAGACTCCGCTCGATCCGCTCCGCTTTTTTCAGATGCGCTCCCGGAGACATGATCTTAGCAAGCGCTCGCCAGCAGCTGCTCGATCAGTCGCCTGCATTTGCGGTACGCGTCCTCGCATATTTGGCAAACCTCGGCGCTTGGCTCCTTCCCGCCGCGTACGTACGGCTCGCGCAGATCTTCGATCTTCTCAAGCTCTCGGGCGAGGGACTCGATCTCTTCTGGGACTTTCCCCTTTAGCGAGTCGAGGCCGGTATGAATCAAATCGCCGGGTTCGGTGAACAGCTCCTGCCATTTTCCATCTACGGGCACAGGCGCGACATACAAGCCCGGAATTTGATGCGGATAATAAGGGCTCGCCTTCGTGAGCCCGACATGATGCAGGCAGGCATTGAATCCGTTCGTTGCGGCCGTCATGCTGGTCCACATCCACAGCTCGAAGTCCTCGACCGGGTCGAGACGGCCGCGCAACTCCTCAAGGCGCGATATTTTTTCAAGATGAATGCTGATTTCCACGGCTTTGCACGCGTATTATCGTCGCCCGGTTGCTTGATATAGCTGATAGGTAGAAAGTGCCAGTACTGCGACTGGGCAGCCAAAAATAGAACGATCTCATGCGCGTTGGCTTCGACATCGGCGGCACGTTTACTGATTTCGTCCTGGAAGATCCGAAACGCGGTCGGCTGTTCTTGCACAAAATTCCCACGACGCCCGCGGACTTCACCCGCGCCGCGCTCGCGGGGTTGGACGAGCTGGTCGCGAAAGGCGAGCTTCAGCCTGGCGACATCGATACTATCCTGCACGCGACCACGGTGGCCACCAATACGATTCTCGAGCGGCGGGGAAGCCATACCGCACTGATCACCACGCGTGGATTTCGCGACGTTCTCATCATTGGGCGGCAGAAGCGCTACAACACCTACGACTTGTATCTCGACAAACCCGCTCCACTCATTGCCCGCCGCTTCATTTACGAGGTCGACGAACGAATAGCCCATGACGGCGAGGTGGTCCGGCCGCTCGATCTGGCGACTGTCGATCGAGCGATTTCGGCCATCAGGGAAAGCGGCGCGGAATCTGTCGCGGTTGCGCTGCTGCACTCCTATGCCAATTCCTCGCACGAGCAGGTAATCGCCAAGCGGCTGCACGAACACCTGCCCGAACTGGATGTGACCCTCTCGTCCGACGTTTCGCCCAAGTACCGCGAGTACGAACGAACCAGCACGACCGTGGCAAACGCTTATGTCAAACCCATCGTCGGCCGTTATCTCGACGTGTTGCGTCACAGTCTGGTTGAGCGGCGACTCGCAAGGGACATCTACATCATGCAGTCCAACGGAGGACTGGTATCGCCGGAGCTTGCCCGCGAATATCCCGTCCGCATTATCGAATCAGGACCGGCGGCCGGCGTTCTCATGTGTGCCGCTGCGGGTGCCGCAGAAGGCTTTGATCGAGTCCTCACCTTCGATATGGGTGGCACGACCGCAAAGCTGGGCGCCGTCGATCACGGCAAGCCGGTCATCACTCCCACCTTCGAGGTCGATAACAAACATTTCCGCAAATATTCCGGCCTGCCGTTGAACGTGCCCGCAGTCGAGCTGCTGGAGATAGGAGCTGGCGGAGGCAGCCTCGCCACGACCGACATGGGCATCATCCGGGTTGGCCCGCAGAGCGCGGGCGCGGAACCTGGTCCTGCCTGCTACGGCCGCGGTGCTGACCGGCCGACTGTCACCGATGCCAATGTTGTCCTCGGCTACATCAATCCGGAGTATTTCAATGGTGGCGCCATGCGTCTGGATACCCGAGCCGCGCGCGCAGCCATTCAGACTCACATTGCCGTCCCGCTGGCGATTGATGCGGGTGCCGCGGCCTGGGGCATTCACGCGGTGGCCAACAGCAGCATGGAGGCTGCCATGCGGGTCATCTCCGTCGAACGCGGACGCGATCCGCGGCAGTATGCACTGATTGCTTTCGGCGGCGCGGGGCCATTGCATGCCGCGCGGCTCGCACGCGCGTTGCGCATTCCGGCAGTGGTCGTGCCGCGCGGCGCGGGCGTCGGTTCCGCGCTCGGCCTGCTGAGCGCCGATTCGCGCGTGGATGTTTCGATCACCCGCATCGTTCGGCTGGAGCGGGGCTGTCACTCGACGATTGCGCAGATCTACGAAGCGCTTGCGGAGCGCGCGTTGAAAGAGCACGAGCAGTTGAATCCGACGCAGGCGCCCACCTGGGAGCGCTGCGCCTATCTGCGTCATGCCGGACAGGGGTTTGAGGTCAAAGTCGATCTGCCCGCGGCTGAAATCGATGAGGGATACGCGGCGAAGATCGCTGAGGCCTTCAATGCGGTTTATGAGCGCACGTACGGCTACCGCGATGCCAACGCCACGATCGAAGGCGTCGATTGGCAGCTCGTCGCGCGGGTAGGCAATGGCAGAGCCGGGCGGGCCTTGTTCACATTGGGTGGAAAGCCGGGCCGTGGCAGAGACGGCGCGCAAGAGCGCGCAGCCTATTTTCCGGAAGTTGGCGGCTTTGTCGATTGCAACATTGTGGATCGGTATGCGATGAGCCCGGGCCAAACCGTCATCGGTCCCGCCGTGGTGGAAGAGGCCGAGGCAACCACGGTCGTTCTGCCGGGAGATGTCGTCACGCTTTCCGGGCACGGAAATCTCATCATCTCCATTGCCGGAGCGACGCGGCAATGAACATCGAAAATGCAGGCCAGTTTGGTGAAGCGCCGGCGGCTGCGCAGGGCATCGATCCGGTCACTTTATCGGTGTTGTGGAACAGGTTTCTGTCCATCACCGAGGAAATGGGCAGCACGCTGCGCAGCACCGCGTTCTCGGAAGCGGTGCGGGAAGGCGATGATTTCTCGACCGCCATTTTCGATCGTCATGCGCGCCTGATTGCGCAGGGCAATTTTACTCCGGGCCACACCGGGTCCATGCCCTTTCTGGTCAAGAGCATGCTCGAGTATTTCCCGCCGGCAACTCTGCGGCCTGGCGACGCGCTCGCGTCGAATGACTCGTTTCTCGGCTCGGGACATTTTCCCGATATCTTCCTGGTGATGCCGGTGTTCCGGGACGAGCGCATCGTCGGCTACATGGTGAACATCGCGCATCACGTTGACGTTGGCGGCGCAGCTCCAGGATCGCAGGAAGTTGCGGGCGTCGTTTCTGCCGTGCAGGAAGGATTGCGCATCCTGCCGGTGCGGTTGATCCGCGCGGGAGAGTTCGACGAAGAGCTCCTGCGCGTGATCCTGGGCAACGTGCGCGTCCCCGACAAGCTCGTGGGAGACCTCAAGGCGCAGCGCAACGCGAATTTCGTAGGCGGCCGCCGCTTCCTCGAACTTTTCGACGAATACTCTGCGGAAGTAATAGATCAGGTCGTCGAGGAAATCTTCGATCGATCGGAGGCGCGCATGCGCGCGCACATTCGTGCGCTCCCCGACGGCTCTTACAGCTTCGAGGATTGGCTCGACGATACCGGCCCGGAAACACCGCCCGTGCGCGTGCATGTCGAAATTCGCATTGCGGGCGACGACCTCGTCATCGATTTTTCCGGCAGCAGCGATCAGGTAGCCGCCGGAATTAACTCCTACATTAATTATACGCGCGCCTATAGTGCGTTCGCGGTCAAGGTGCTTGCCGACGCGTTGCTGCCCCAAAATGAGGGTGCGGCACGACCCATAAAGGTGACGGCGAGAGAAGGCTCATTTTTCAACCCGCAATATCCGGCGCCGAGTGGCGGCCGGGCGGCCGTGCAAATCAGGATTTTCGAGGCGGTGAACGGGGCGCTCGCCAAGATCATGCCGCAGCGGGCCATGGGTGCACACTCGCACTGGTCAAACCCGAACATCAGCGGCCTTGACGACCGCACCGGGCGGCAGTTCGTGCAATACGACCTCGTCTTTGGCGGACTGGGCGCGCTCGCTTACAAGGATGGAGCAGAAGCAATGGCTCCAGTGATGAACTGCTCCAACATTCCCGTTGAAGTGCTCGAATCCAACAATCCGCTTCTGTTTCACCGGCTCGAGTTCATTGGAGATTCGGCGGGCGCCGGCCAGTTCCGCGGCGGATGCGCGGTGCGCAAGGATGTGGAAGTGCGCAACAGCGCCGCGTTCGTGACTCTGTTGGGTGACCGCCACAAATTCCAGCCTTATGGCGTTTTTGGCGGCCGGCCGGGAAGCCTCGCAGAGACCATTCTGATACGCGACGGGCAAGCGATGGCGCTCGCATCCAAGCAATCGCTCGCGCTGCGGCGTGGAGATGTCATTAGCTATCGCCTTTCTGGCGCGGGCGGTTACGGAGACCCGCGCAACCGGGATCGCCGCGCCATCGAGCAGGACCTCCTGGATGGCTATATGACGGCCGCGGGTGTTGCGCGAGATTACGGCGGTTAGTCCACACGTTCAAAGTGCTGCCTCCGACTGAGCTATTCGGCATTCTGTAGCCGCGGCGAGCAAAGGTAGAGGGACCATGACACACCTGATATTGGCTCTCATGGCCGGGCTTGCGGCAATTGCGGCGTTCGCGCAGGAGCACGAGCATGGCGTATCCCGCAAGGACGCAGAGGAATTTATCGACAAAGTCGAGCGCGAGCTGCCGATCGAGAACGAGTACGTGAACCGCGTCGCCTGGATCGCTTCCAATTTCATAACTCCCGATACCGAGTGGCTCTCGGCGAAAGTTACTGCCGAGCGCGCTGCCGCGGCAGTGGTACGTGCGAAGACTGCGGCGCGGTTCGATGGCACCGAGGTTGATCCTCTCACCCGGCGCAAGCTCGAGCTGATGAAACGAGGCCTCACATTGGCGCCGCCAGAAGAGCCCGGTGCTGCGCAGGAGCTCGCGCGTCTACAAGTACGTCTGGAGACGGCCTATTCCACCGGCAAAGTTGCGCATTGCGGCAAGCAGATTTTCCTCGATGAGGTCGAGGACATCATGCGCACCTCGCGCGATCCGGAGGAGCTCAGGTCGTTATGGGAAGGGTGGCACGCGATCGCCATTCCCATGCGCCAGGGCTATTCGCGCCTGATAGAGCTTGCCAATTCGGGAGCCCGCGCGCTCGGCTATTCCGACACGGGCGTATTGTGGCGGTCCTGGTACGACATGCCGGCCGAGGCGTTTTCCAGCACGACGGAACGGCTGTGGTCGCAGCTCGCGCCGATGTACCGGCAGCTTCACTGCTATGCCCGCGCACGGCTCAATGAAAGATATGGCGCTGCAGTGCAGCCGCGTAGCGGTCCCACGCGCCGACCTTCTCGGGGATATGTGGGCGCAATCGTGGGGCAATGTCTATGACCTGCTCGCGCCAAAGAACGGCTCGCTCGGTTATGATCTCACCCAAGCGCTCGTGCGGCATGGATACGATGCGCTGAAAGAAACGAAGGTCGCCGAAGCGTTCTACGTTTCGCTCGGTTTTCCGCCCCTGCCGGAGTCGTTCTGGACGCGCTCGCTATTCGTGCGGCCGCGTGACCGCGAAGTGGATTGCCATGCATCCGCATCGAACATCGACGCCAAGGAGGACGTGCGCATCAAAACCTGCCTGCGGGTGAATGCCGACGACTTCTATACGGTGCATCATGAGCTGGGGCACGTTTATTATGATCGTGCGTATCAGCATCAATCCGTCATATTCCAGGACGGCGCCAATGACGGCTTTCACGAGGCGATCGGCGATTTTATCGGGCTAAGCTCGGTCACACCGGCTTATCTGCACGAGCTCGGCCTGATCGACAATGTGCCGGCGCAGGCAGCGGATATTCCGTTCCTTTTGCGCATGGCGCTCGAAAAGATCGCGTTCCTGCCGTTCGGCTACATCGTCGACAAATGGCGCTGGCAGGTCTTTGCGGGTCAGACTGCGCCAGCGGATTACAACAGCGCCTGGTGGGAGCTGCGCATGAAATACCAGGGCGTCGCCCCGCCTGGCCCGCGACCGCCTGACGCGTTCGACCCGGGCGCCAAGGCGCACATTGCGGCCAGCGAACCCTACATGCGTTACTTTCTAGCAACTATCTATCAATTCCAATTCCATCGCGCAGCATGCGGCATGATGGGATGGCAGGGTCCGCTGCATCGCTGCTCGATTGCGGGCAACAGTGAGGTAGGACGACTCTTTCAGGACATGCTGCGGCTTGGTGCATCAAAGCCGTGGCCCGAGGCGCTCGCAACCTTCACGGGCGAGCGCGATCTCGATGCAAGCGCGATCGTGGATTACTTTGCACCGCTGGCGCGCTGGCTCGTTGAGCAAAACCGCAATCAAAGCTGCGGCTGGTAATTATGCTCAAAACCTACGCGGTCATCGTCCGGCCACGTCCAGCCGGTTTCCGCCGATTATATCCACCTGGCGCCAAGCGATAGCGCATACCCGGAGCAGCAGCGCGCATCCGTGTAGTCAATTCACCCGCGCGTGCGCTGCGGGCATGAAACCAACCCTCGTTGGCCCACATGCCCGCAGCGGCAAGCGCAGGAGGTAGTAGCGAGAGATCAGCCCTTCGTCACGACAGGCGGAGGAGCCTTGCCCTTGCCAACACCCGCACAGCCGGAGACGCTTACAGCCACGAGAGTCGCCAGCACAGCGAAAAGTACCTTCTTCATCGGAGCCCCCAAGTTTGAGCCTCTGGTTAGGGGCGCGATCTAGCCAGCAAATGCGATCTTCCTCTAGTGCTCACAAGCCACAGTGGACATTAAAGCGCGGCTCGGGGAAGCTGCGCTCCACCATGGCCCGGGAACTCAACAGGTGATGTGGCGGAAGTCTCGCGTAAACAGTCTGGCGATCGGCACCGCGATGGCCGTGGCAGCCCTGCTGCAAATTGCAGCCGAGGAGCCGGATCAGCTTTTCGTGCAAGCCGTCAACTACCT
>DATCJI010000067.1:0-9641 GCA_036562835.1 Xanthobacteraceae bacterium
AGCGCGCGGCGCTCGCACCACGTTGTGCCGCAGAGCTGGCTCGCCCTGCGGGGGTACACACCCGCGCGCATTGCGCTTGGGCGCGCCGGAAACGCCCTTCCGACCAGCGCACATCTTGCGTTCCAGGCAGCGCATGCGCGCGCCCGCGATGCCGTTCACGCAGGTTTGGACGCGGAAGCGTTTGCAAAGAAAATCGCCTCGTGCGGGTACCCGGTGCTGAGCGTGCGCAGCGCCGCCCCGGATCGCTATGCTTATGTGCGCTTCCCCGATCTCGGCCGCACGCTGGCAGCGGAAAGCAAGGCGCAATTATCAGAGCCGCTCATCGCCCCGGATATTGTCATCGTGATCGGCGACGGACTGAGCAGCATTGCGATCGAGCGCAACGCCCTTGCCGTGCTGCAGGCTTTGTTGCCTCAACTGCAAGAACGCGATTACCGCGTGGCGTCCATCGTGCTGGCGCTGCAGGCGCGTGTCGCGCTCGCCGATCAGATCGGCGAGCTCTTGCAGGCAAAGCTCTCGGTCATGCTGATCGGCGAGCGGCCCGGTCTCAGCGCAGCCGATTCGCTCGGCATGTATTTAACTTACTTGCCCCGCGTGGGACGCCTCGATAGCGAGCGCAACTGCATCTCGAACATTCACGCCAACGGCATGGCGGCGAAAGATGCGGCGGATCAGGCTCGCCGGCTGATCCAAGCAATGCTCACGCAGCGCACCTCGGGTGTGGCCTTGGCTCGCGATACCGCTCTACTGCGCTGAAGGGGGTTCAGCCTTCCAGTCGAAGCGGTCGGCCTCAATTACCAGGTTGGCCAGCATGCTCGCGACCGAGAAGCGCACCGGCGCAAGCACCCGAGTACCCGCGAGTACTACAAATGCGATTTCCATATCGCGTCCCTCGGAAACATATTTGCCTAACGAACTAGGCTCATCAGCACCGACTGGCTGGTAGGCCAGCGAGCACACCAGCATAGGTCCGCTGTAGCTTTTCTTTGGCTCGGCTTCCTTTTCCAGGCGCTTGAAAGTAAATTTCAGATCATAGCGGTGATGGCCATCGAACACCGCGACCATGCGCTGGCAGGCGTCGGCAGAAGGTCCGTCCTGCCCCGCCGGCAATGGAACGAGAAGGGCCGTCAACGGGTCCGTAATGCCGCGCATATTGTCCTTGATCCCGTCGTTCCCGTTCGTGTCCGCCGGAGCGACGGTAAGCTGCGTGACCTGGCCGTGGTCGAGCACCATGCTCACAGTCTGGGTACCGCCTTCTGACTTGAGCTGCGATTTGTATTCCGTCGGAATGAGCGTGCCGTCCTCGATAATTCCGCGCGCACTCAGCTCGCCGTCTCCGCTGATCAGCGCCTTGATCAGCCCGCGCGCATGGCCGTTCACGCCGAGGCTGTATTCGCTCCCCTTCAGGTCGAGCGTCCCGTTGATCTCTCCGACCGAAACGCGCGCAAACGTGAATGTGTAATGCGCTTCGAGCTTTCCCTGCGCGAGCGCAGGACCGCCGGAGAGAATGGGGGCCCCAGTGAATGCGCAGCCCGCTAGAACTGCAAACGTGCAGTGCCGTACACGCATTGCCGTTTCAGGCGCGATAAAGCGGTGCCGGCTGGGCGAAGAAGCTCGCCAGGATGTGATAGCAGAGCCCATAATTCTTCTGATGGAAGGAGGCGTGCGCAATACCCGGCATGACGGCGAACTGCTTGTCGGGATTGGGCAGTTTCGCAAAAAATTCCAGAAGATCGTCCATGCTGGCGATCCCATCATATTCGCCGCGCATGATCAGGACGGGCATACGGATTTTTTCCGGATCGCACACCGGCAGATTGGCGCACATGTCCACATAGGTGCCGGTGGGCACCGAATCGTCGAGCGCGAGAATTGCAGCCGCGAAAGCCTCGACCACCGCATCGTCTGCCGTGCCCGGATGATCGCGCTCGAAGATCGATCGGATAAACTTGCGATCGATAGGCCGCCGGTTGCTGGCGCGGAATTCCGGCAAGCGCTTGCGGCGTTCGGACAAGGTCGGCGAGCTTTTGCCGGTCCACACCATCGCATCGAGCGCGAGCCGCGCAACCATGTCTGGATGTCTTTGCGCAAATAAAGCTGCACGCAAAGCGCCCGAGGAAATGCCGTAAACGAGAAGCGGCTCCTTCCCACGCAGCGTCTGAATGTAGCTCGCGGCCGCGAAACAGTCGTCGGCACCGCACGCAATCGGCGCATTATTGTCGCGATCCTTCGTCGAGCGGCCATATCCCTCCACGTCCACGCACCAGGTGTCGTATCCACGCCGGGCGAAGAACTCCATGGCGGAGATGTACGTTCCGCCAGGGACCTGAAGGTCGAAGGTGGGCTGCGATGCCATGGACGACCCATGCACGAACAGGATGCGGCCGATCGCGGCGGAGGGATCGCGCGCATATTTGTTCCAAAGAAACAGGCGAACGTTCTTGCCCTTCGTGGTCCAGTGCTCCTCGCCGCGCGTAACCGGCGGAGGCGAAACCGGCTTGTTCATGTTGCACCCTGTTTGAATTTGCCCATGAGCTCGTCCCACGCGCCGGTGAATGGATGAAACGTGAAACGCACGATGTGTGTGCCGGGCGGCACCGCGACACCGCGGAAGATCACATTCGCTTTGAGAATCTCTGCCTCCCGCCCGTCCACCGTCGCGCGCCACCACGGATGCCAGACATCGTTGAGAAGGAGAACGCCCCCTTGCGCAGGCGCATCGGCCTGTATGGCCACTTCAGTATTGGCATAGCGCAACAGACGTGCATGGCCATCGTTCGATGAGCTTGCTGCTACGCCTGAGGGAGGATGCTGCAGCAGAACGGTTCGCGCCGGGTCCAGCGCAGGCCAACCGCTGCGCACGACCTCGTCAAAATCCGCGATGCGCCAGTCGGTCATCAGGATAAGTCGCGGCAGCGCACGCGGGTTCTCATACACGTAAGCGTCCTCGGTGCGGGCGATCAGATTTAGATCGCCGGAGTGGAGTGACGCGTCGATCTCCTCTACCGGCACGCCGGTTGCGACAAAGCGCACCCCGAGAAGATCCGCAAAGGCGGACCGGTAGGACGGGTACAGAGGAGAGAACGTGCGTTGCGAGGGAATTGCAACCGTATCGCCCACATGCGTCGCGTCGTGGAAGCGGCGCAGCCGCAGGGGATTGTGTCCGAACACATGATCGAAGTCTTGCGCAAGCGAAAGGTTGGGCCAGTGATAGGCGATGCCGATCAACTCAACGCGGTCTCGCCGATCAGGCGCTGCAGCCTCGCCCAGCTTGGCTTTGAGTAATCGCACGGTCTCGTTCTGTGTGCCTTGCGCAAGGGCTTCGAACTGTCCCGGCGGCAACGCCGTCGAGATATGCGGCGCGTTGTTCCACCCCAGATCGGCAGTCATGAAAGCCGCTATGAACGCGGTTGCGAGAATGGGCGCAGTGCGGTTGACCCGGCGCGCGAGCACAAGCACACCCACGGCGGCCGCCGTGAATGCGAGTGCGGTCAGAACCGGAACGAGCGCGAGGGACACCCCGACGACCGAATGCGCAAGCCACAGCGCACCCGCAACAAGGATCACCGCGCATGCAATTTCCGCCACATGGTGGCGAGCCGACGCCTCAGGGATGCCCTCCGCGAGCCAGCAATGTACCAGGTATCCGGCGATAACCGCATAGAGCGCGCCCAGGACAAAGGTTGCATCGGCGGGCCGGCGGAACAGAGCAACGCCCGGCAGGGCGTCGTACATCAGCTCGAAAGCAGGCGTGTATGCGCCGACTGCATACAGCAGAAGCAAAACGGTTGCGATGCTGAAGAATCGAATTTCTCTTGTCCAGGCGAGACCGCGCAGCACACCGAATGCCATGACGGCGGCAAAGGTCAGCGCCCCCGCATAAAGCAATCCCATGTTCTGCGAGAGAAACAGCCCGGGCGAGCCCCATGCGGCGTCCCAGGTTGCGCTTTGCGGTGCCCAGTACTCCACATCGGGAGACATTGCGCCGAACAAGTCTGCAAACACGAATTGCAGCAGGTGGACCGGGTGAAGCGAGCCAGCTGCCGCCGACGCGAAGTCAATCTCCGGCCGGTTGGAGCGTGCGGCCAAGAGTGCGGACAGAACAACCGGAACGATGGCTATGAAAAAGGCAGTCAGCCCCGCCGCACAGACCGCTGCGAGGCTTGCGCGCATCCGGCGCAAAGGGGCCGGGCCGATCAGCCAATGGCCCAGCACAAATCCCGCGATCACATAGAGCGACAGCAAAGCAACCTGATCGCGGCCGACTGCCAGGAGCCCGATCACCAGGCCGGCAGCAACGCCCGTGCGCCATGAGCTGCGCTCGAGCGCACGCGCCACAAGCCAGAGCGCCACAGGCAAATAACTCAAGCTGACGATCTGAATCGTGTGTTGGATGCGAGCGCTCGCAGAAGCTCCGAATGCAAAGGCGAGCGCGGCGACAAGGGCACCGGCGGGATGCCATCCACGATCATGAAAGAACAGAATAATACCGAGACCGCCGAGGAACAGATAGGCAAACGTCAGCACATCGAATGCGTGTAGGCCAATGGCGGGATGCAGCAGCGCCCACGCGACATGCAGGGGCGAGCACAGGAGCGACTGCGGATCCGCGATCATGGGCCAGCCGGCAAACACGTTCGGTGACCACCATGGCCACTCCCCTTGCGCGATCGACGTCGCGAGGAACTGCAGCGCTGGAAAGAACTGCGATTTCGCGTCCCACGGAATGCTGACCGCACCGGACAACCATGGCCACGCCAGCACCACGAATGCAGCTGCAAAGAGCGCAATCGTGATCGGGAGCGAATACGGCGCTGCGACGCGCGCCAACAAACCCGGGTGATCCTGAGGTGCCAAGCCGAGCGAGTGAGCGGATGCACGCCTCCCGACGCCCCCGACATCCTTGAAGACTCGGCGCATCGCACCGAGCACTTGAGGATACCGGTCCGAGATGAGCGTCTGTGACACGCGTGGCTTTCCTAAAACCGTATTGGCACCGTTCTGACTGCGCCTCTATCATGGCGAAAGTTGCGAGTGGAGGGTTTCAATGGCACCCATGCTGCCGCGCGAACGGTGCGAGTTCTCCCCCATCGTCGACCGGCCGCCACTGAAGCTGCCGCACGATGCGCGCGTGGTGTTCTGGAGCATCGTCAATTACGAGGTGTGGGATATTGGCCGGCCCATGCCCCGGCAGGTGCTTCCGGCGCCCACCGGTGCTTCGCTTCTGCCCGACGTGCCGCACTGGAGCTGGCACGAATACGGGATGCGGGTCGGGGCCTGGCGTTTCTTCGAGCTCTACGAGCGCCTCGGTATCACCCCGACTCTCGCCATCAACGCGCGCACCTGCGAGGACTATGTCCGCGTGGCCGAGGAAGCAAAGCGCCTGGACTGGGAATTCATGGGGCATGCCTACGATCAGATGCCCATCCACAAGGTGGAAAACCAGGCGGTCATGATTTCGCGCTCCATGGATATTCTCGAGCGCTTCACCGGCAAGCGGCCGCTGGGCTGGCTCGGACCGGGACTGACGCAAACGTTGGACACACCGGAGCTGCTTGTACGCGCAGGCGTGAAATATATCGGCGATTGGGTCTATGACGACGAGCCCACGGTCATCAACACGGCCGAGGGGCCGCTCGTGACGTTGCCCTACACGGTTGAGATCAACGATATTGGCATGATGATCGTGCAGCACCACGAGAGCGGCTATCTCGCCACGCGCGCCATTGATCAGTTCGAGCGGCTCTACGAGGAAGGAAAAAGCCGCGCGAAGATCATGGCCCTGGCAATCCACCCCTATATCAGCGGACAGCCGCACCGCATCAAATATCTTGAATCGATCTACGACCACGTGCGCCGGTTCGAGGGAGTGCTGCACTGGACAGGCGCGCAAATCTACGACTGGTACATGTCCGCCACACGTCCGGTCGCAAAATCGCGGGCTCAAGCCTCAGGATGACCGATTAAGACCACAGTGGGGGCGTTTTTACGCCCTATTCGCGCGCCCAGCCCGCTCGACCTGTCCGTTTATTTAGTTAATCGCGGACAGGGGGGCTGCTAAAATGCGCGGGCGTATACAGGGCGGCCGGGGAAGCATGCGTTTCGGCGCTGCTGCCTCGGCTGACGGGGGTTGTGGCGTTGCCAGCCGGTCCGAAGTTCGAGTTGCGAACGCGTGTACCGGTACCGCGTGCCGCGCGCTCGAAAGGAGTTGCCGCTCTTGCTTCAGGACTACTGCTCGTGGCCATGCTGACCGGATGCCTACCCAAGACCGAGCGGCCTGATCTTGTCTCGCTGCTGGTGCCGCCCGCATATCAGGCAGGCCCGCGCAATCTGCCAGCTGCCGTTCCCGCGCTTGACTGGTGGCGCAGCTTCCATTCCGCCGAACTCACGCGCTTCATCGAGGAGGCGCAGACCGCGAATCTTGATATCGGTGCCGCGGTCGGTCGCATCATGCAGGCCGACGCGCAAGCCAAGATCACCTCAGCGCCGCTCCTGCCCACGCTCGACTTCGAAGGCCTGGGCTCACGATCCAAGTTGCCCGGCGGCCGCGATGTCGGCGAGTACCGGGCCGCGCTGAATGCGTCGTACGAAATCGATTTTTGGGGCAAGAACCGGTTCAATTCGCAAGCTGCCCAGGAATCGGCGGTCAATACCCGCTTCAACAAGGAAGTTGTGGTCCTCTCAACGACGGTAAGCGTCGGCACCGCGTATCTGAATATTCTGGTGTCGCAGGATCGGCTGCGTATTGCGCGACAGAACCTCGCTGCCGCATCTAGAATTTTGACCTTGATACGGCAGCGCGCGCAGCAGGGCACAGCTTCCGACCTCGATGTTGCCCAACAGGAGAGCCTGGTCGAGACCGTGCGTGCAACCATTCCGGCCTTCGAGCAGACATTGCGCCAGAATATCGCCGTGCTTGCCGTTCTGATGGGGCGCGCGCCGGAGGATCTGCTGGTGAAAGGGGGCAGCCTTTACAATCTGACTATCCCGCGCGTCAGTCCCGGACTGCCCTCGCAGCTCCTGCTGCAACGTCCCGACATTCGCGCCGCCGAGGCGAATCTCGCCTCCGCGGAGGCGAGCATCGATGCCGCGCGCGCCGCGTTCTTTCCCACGATTTCGCTCACTGCAACAGGCGGCTATGATGCGACAATCTTTCGCCTCTTGTTGACCCCCCAAACGGCTTTCTACAACGTGGCCGTGAACATCACACAGCCTATCTTCGACGGTTTGCGCCTCGAAGGAAATCTGGAACTGCAACAGGGTAGGCAGTTCGAATTCCTGAAAAACTATTGCTCAAGCATCCTCTCCGGTTTCCGCGACGTTGAGGTCGCGCTGATTGCAATCGACCAGGAAGCAAAACGCGAGCGCGTGCTCGCCGCGGCGGTGGCAAGCTCGCGGCGGGCGTTTAATCTTTCCGAGACGCGCCTGCGCGAAGGGGTGACCGATCTTGTTGTCGTCACCCAGACACAGCAGACCCTGTTCACCAATGAGGACGCGCTCGTGCTGTCGCGTTTTGCGCGCTTGCAGGACGTGCTCTCCCTTTATCAGGCTTTGGGTGGCGGCTGGTTCCCGCCCGGGGTCCCTCTGGGAACTGGACTCCGATGACTCCCAAGCGCCGTGCCGGCCTGTATTTGATTGCACTGCTCGTGATCGCGGCTGTGGTCGGGGTCTACTACATGCCACAGTCGCAGCCGGTCACGCCTGGCCAACAGTCGGGGCCAAGAGGGGGCCGGGGCGGACCGGGAAGTGCGGCCGACCGCGTTCCTGTGCTCGTTGCCACGGCCAAAACCGCAGACGTTCCGGTCTATCTCGATGGCGTAGGGACTGTAAGAGCGCTCAACACCGTCAGCGTGCGGCCGCAGGTTGATGGCAAGCTGATCAACGTCTCCTTCCGCGAAGGCCAGGACGTTCAGAAAGGCTTTGTTCTCGCCAAGATCGATCCCGCCATCTATCAGGCCGCGTACGATCAGGCGATCGCGAAAAAGGCGCAGGATGAGGCGCAGCTCGCCAACGCGCGGCTCGATCTCGAAAGGTATGCAAGGCTTGCTGCGAGCAATGCGGTCAACAAACAGCAGCTCGATACTCAGAAGGCAACGGTAAAGCAACTCGAAGCGCAGGTTCAGATCGACGAGGCGCTGATCAACAATGCGCGCGCCAACCTTTCGTATACTGATGTCATTGCGCCGATCAGCGGGCGCACCGGCATTCGCCAGGTGGACGAGGGCAATATCGTCCACGCGGCCGAAGCGACGGCCATTGTGGTTCTGACGCAGCTGCGGCCCATCTCGGTCTTTTTCAGCCTGCCGCAGCAGAACCTGCCGGAGTTGAACAAGGGCCAGGCTGAGGCGCCATTGCCGGTCGAAGCGCTCGGCGCGGACGGCAAAACTGTGCTCGACAGCGGCAAAGTGGTGGTGATCGACAATCAGGTCGACCAGACAACCGGCACGGTAAAGATCAGAGGCGAGTTTCCCAACGCAAACCTTCAGCTGTGGCCAGGCCAGTTCGTCAACATGCGTCTGCTCATCGACACGCTGCGCAATGCCATTGTGGTGCCGACCGCCGCGATCCAGCGCGGTCCGAATGGGACCTTCGTATACGTCGTAAAAGAAGACAACACCGTTACTGCACGGCAGGTTTTTCTCGCGCAGCAGGACGACGTGCAGTCAGTTGTTAGCCGGGGTGTTCAGTCCGGCGAGCGCGTGGTCACTACCGGTTTTGCGCGCCTGACCGAGGGCACGTCAATAATTGTGTCCGGTGAGGCTCCGGGAAGTGCGCCTCCCAAGCGCGCGCCCGCGACCGAAACACCGCGCGTGGAAGGTTCTGCCGCTCCCTCGCGCCCCTCGCGGCGCCAATGAGCAACGTTATGAGCGCAGGGGTCGTATCCGACACAAGCCCGGCCATGACGGCACGGCCGTGAGCGTTTCAGCGCCGTTTATTCATCGCCCAATCGCCACTTCGCTGCTGGGCGTGGCGGTGCTCCTGGGCGGACTGCTCGGTTACCTGTGGCTGCCGATCTCGTCGCTGCCGCAGGTTGATTTCCCGACAATTCAAGTAACCACACAGCTGCCGGGGGCGAGCCCAGATGTCATGGCGTCACTCGTCACGGCCCCACTCGAGCGCAATTTCGGCCAAATCCCGTCCCTGCAGCTGATGACCTCGTCGAGCTCCTTCGGCGTAAGCCAGATCACGCTGCAATTCGAGCTGCCTCGAGACATCGACGCCGCCGCGCAGGACGTGCAGGCGGCAATCAATGCGTCCGGCTCGGTGCTGCCGAGAAATCTTCCTTATCCGCCCGTCTACTCCAAAGTGAACCCGGCCGACGCGCCGGTGATCACCGTTGCGATCACCTCGGACACGATCTCCCTGCGCCAGCTCAGCGATCTCGCCGACACATTGCTGGCGCAGCGGCTGAGCGAGCTCACCGGCGTGGGCCGCGTCACGGTGCAGGGAAACATCAAGCCGGCCATTCGCATCCAGGCGGATCTCTCGCGCATTGCCAACTATGGCATCGCGCTCGAGGATCTGCGCAACGTGATCATGGCCGCGAACGTCGCCGGCCCGAAGGGCTCGCTCGACGGCGCGCATCAGTCCTACACGATCGCCGCGAACGACCAGATTACCGCGGCGGATACGTATCGCAA
>DATCJI010000114.1:0-3695 GCA_036562835.1 Xanthobacteraceae bacterium
GGTTGAAGGCCCGCAGAGTCCGGCGGCGAAGCTGCGCGAAGAGGCCGATCATTGGCTGCCGCAGCTCAAGGGAGTGCCCGTGGTGCCGACATCGGGGCTGACCGGGCAGGGAATGGATCGCCTCATGCGTGCGGTCGTGGACGCGCACGCAGTGTGGAACAGGCGCATCGAGACGAGCGCACTCAACCGGTGGCTTGCGGACGTCTCGGCGGCACATCCGCCGCCGGCGGTCAGAGGGCGCGCGGTGCGGCTCAACTACGTCACGCAGCCCAAGAGCAGGCCGCCCGCCTTCGTGCTGTTTGCAAGCCGGATCGATGCGGTGCCTGACGCCTATCGGCGCTACCTCGTCAACAGCTTGCGCGAGCGCTTCGATTTACCCGGCACGCCGATCCGCCTCACCTTGCGCGAGAAGAAGAACCCGTACACGAGGCGTAAATCGTAGCCCGGATTGAGCGCAGCGAAATCCGGGATCGCTTGCCCCGGATCTCGCTTCGCTCGTTCCGGGCTACGATGGCTGCGCCTTCAGGTGTGCGCGCAGTGCGCCAAGGCCGCGGTCGCGCCAGCGCATGCGCGCGGCGATATCCGGTGCCTGGCTCCATTGCCCAAGAATCGAGTCGAGCTTCGGCGACCGGTAGATAGACTCGTCAGCACCGCTCAACGCGGCAAGGCTCGCGCCGTAGCGGCGGCAGTAGCCCGGAATACCACCCGGCGCGTTCAGCTCGATGGTTTCGAACGGCCCCATGAAGGCCCAGCGCAGGCCAAGCCCGTCCTTGAGCGTGTGATCCAGATCCTGCGGGCTTACGTATCCTTCTTCCACAAGGCGGAATGCTTCCGATAACAGCACCGCCTGCAGGCGATTGAGAATAAATCCGTCGATCTCGCGCTTGACCATGATCGGCACCTGGCCGGCGGCGGCGTAGGTCGCGCGCGCGCGCTCGATCGTGTCGGCGGACGTCCATGGCGCGCCGACAAGCTCGACCAGCGGAATGCGATGCGGCGGATTCACCGGGTGGGCAACCAGGCAGCGCTGCCGGCCGTGCAGGTCTTTGGTAAACCGGCTTGCGACGATTGCGGAGCTTGAGGAGGCGAGGATCGCATCGAGTGATGCGAGCTTGTCGAGCTCAGCGAAGATGCCGAGCTTGCTTTCGAGCGTCTCCGGCGTGTTTTCCTGCACGAAGTCTGCGCCGTCGAGCGCAGCTGCGATGCTGTCCGCGAAGCGTACACGCTCCTCTGCGGCGTCCACCTCTTTGATCACGGCGTCATGTGCATTACGGGTGATCTCAGGGTTGGCGTCGTAGAGCGTGACGTCGCAGCCGGCGCGCGCGAACACGATCGCCCAGGCGCGGCCGATGAGGCCGGCACCGATGATGGCAACACGTTGGGGTAGAGGCACGTGTCTTCCTCCTCACTGCGAACGCCCGAGTTCGGGGTATGCTGGGCGCCATCCAGAGGAGCAAGAGAGATGAATGGCCTCGGCGTACGTGCCGCATGATGGGCCGTATTTTTGGATCTACAGAAGTTCGAGGAACTCAGACACGATCAACCCGGCTTGCGCAATGATGCTGCGCAACGTACCGCGCTTGAGAGCGGCCCGTCATGCCGCCAGTGTGACCGTAATCTCCCGAATGCGCGGGGTCGATGCCGCTGGGATCGGTTCGCCGCGAGCGGCCATGTCTTCCATGACGAGCCGAATGGCATCCTGCGCCATCGCAAGCGCTTCCTTCTCGCCGAATCATCAATAATCGGCGACGCATCACTGCCGACACGGCGCTTCGCCTGAGCCTTTACCTCGGCAACAGTGCGGAGTTCTGGATGAATCTGCAAACCCACTACGATTTGAAAATCGCACGGCGAAATCTCAAGCCGGAAGATGCCAAACGCATCAGGGCGCTGCGGGCCGCCTGAAGCAGGCGTGGCTCGGGTTGCGCGCTAACGGCGGCGTTGCTTCACGAGGCTGCCACCCGCCTTCGCGGGTGCGCTCTTCCCCTGCGCGCCTGCTGTGCGCCACTGCGCGCGGAACGATGCGGGTGCGGATGGTTCCACGCCGGGGTCACTTGCCCTCATCGGCGCGGCTACCCATCTGTTGGCGCGCCACGGAGGTGACGGCAATGACGTACGCTTATTCCCGCGCAGATTTCCACGGGAACTCCTCGTTCGAGTTCGCACGGCCGCGTTCGCGCGCGGAGCGCATCGCGCGCATCGATGCGCTGGCAACGCTCCTTGATACGGCCTTCATCCTGCCGGGCATCAATGTGCGTTTCGGGCTCGATGCGCTGATTGGGCTCGTGCCGGGCGTCGGCGATGCGATCACCACCGCCATGTCGCTTTACATCGTGCACGAAGCGCGTCAGCTCGGCGCGCCCGGCCACCTCATCGCTCGCATGCTCGGAAATGTCCTCCTCGACGGCATGGTCGGGGCGGTGCCGCTTGTGGGCGATGCCTTCGACGTGCTGTGGCGCGCAAATCGGCGAAACATGCGGCTTCTGCAGGGGTGGCTGCAGCGCGCAGAGGGCCGTCAGAAACAGCCCGTCCGGTTTGCTCCCTAGCCAGCCGTGCGCAGGAGCTGCTGCAGCTCAAGCGCGTTTGCAGCTGCCGCGCCGGAACCAGTGTTGTCGAAGATGCACCAAACCTCGCCTGCGCAAGATTTTCGTAGGGTCTGTGCGAGGTCTGACAAGGACTGCGGCGCGTACTCGGAAAAATACATCCTCGGGCTGCCGTGCAAGCGATAGTACTCCAGTGAGCGCAACCCGCCCGGACGGCCTGCCGCGGGTACTCGCGCCGGATCGGCGGCGACGCGGGCGATCGCGCAGGAGACTAACATTGCATCCGCTTCATCTGTAAACCACGTGGGATGTCTCGGCTCGCAAACCACCGGGTGCGACGTGCATGCCCGCAGCAGGTCGAAAAAAGCTGTTGCCACGGGCGCGTCATACGCAAGCGAGGGAGGAAGCTGGAGCAGGAACGGCCCCAGTCTGGTCCCGAGATTTCGCGTCTCCTCCAGGAAGGTTTTTAGAAGCTCAGCCGTTCCTATGAGCTTGCAGTCGTGGGTGACCGCTTTTGGCATTTTAACGGCGAAGCGAAATCCCTCCTTCACCGTGGTCGCCCAGCGCGCAAACGTCTGCGGCCGGTGCGGGCGGTAGAACGTTGAATTGATTTCAGCGGCGGAGAATCGAGCGGCATATCGCTCCAGAGCAGTTCCTTCAGAAGCAAACCGGTCACAAACGCGCCGTGGGATGGTCCAGCCGGCCGTCCCGACATGAACGATCTGCTGCGCGACCGCTGGCATGCAGGGTGGATTATGGGGCGGGAGAAATCCCGTCGATGCTGCTGCGTTTCAGCGCTTCGGCGAGAAAGCCACTTTGTTTCATCTCTGCGAGTGCCGCATTGATTGCCGCGAGGCGGTCGAAGCGATCGAGCTGCACCGCGATTGCCTGCGACGGGACTCAATTACCGGGTCAGATTGTAGCGAATGTAGGCGTCCCGGTCGGTCGGATTGAGTCCCAGGCCGCGGTTCAGCGGGAACGAATGGTTGAGCTCCTGGATGCGCTCGCTCGGGTTGGCGATCGGAGGCGGGATGTAAGGCGCGACCGCGGGCGCAGCCGAAATGAGTCCCGTCCTCGGCAATGGGGTCAGCTCCACATAGCCGCTGCTCCCGCGCGCAATCCTGCGCGGATGTTCAGCAGATTTGCTCCGTC
>DATCJI010000147.1:0-3784 GCA_036562835.1 Xanthobacteraceae bacterium
GGCTGTCGATGCTGCTCGCCGAAAAACCACGCGGCGACGACAAGAACCCGTTCCCTTCGAAAGGGATGAGCGGGACGGAAATTGAAGTTCTCGGCTATCGCGGCATGAAGGAATACGAGATTGCTTTCGACGGCTTCGAAGTCAGTGCGGAGAACCTGCTCGGCGGCGTCGAAGGACTGGGCTTTCGCCAGCTGATGCAAACCTTCGAATCAGCGCGCATCCAGACGGCGGCGCGCGCGATCGGCGTCGCGCAATCGGCGCTCGATCAGGCGCTTGCCTATGCGCAGCAGCGCGAGCAATTCGGGCAGCCGATCATCAACTATCCGCGCGTGAGCGACAAGATCGCCAGCATGGCCATCGAGATCATGATCGCGCGCCAGCTTACGTACTTTGCCGCGCGGCAGAAGGATTCCGGAAAGCGCTGCGACCTCGAGGCCGGCATGGCCAAGTTGCTCGCCGCGCGCGTGGCGTGGTCAGCAGCCGACAACGCGGTGCAGATTCATGGCGGCAACGGCTTTGCCCTCGAATTCCCAGCCTCCCGCATTTTGTGTGACGCACGCATCCTGAACATTTTCGAGGGCGCGGCGGAGATCCAGGCGCACGTGATCGCCCGCCGACTGCTCACCGGCGCGAACTGATGCCGGCAAACGGAAACTGCGGGTGGGTGCTGGGCGTTCTCCATGATGCGGCGCCCACGACGGCACGCGGGAGCGCGCCAATCGAAGGAGGCGTTCATGCCTGGGTCGAAGATCGCGCAAGGCGAGTGGGTTGTGGTTTGCGACGGCACAAAGGCGTTGCTTCTGGAGAACGTCGGCGATGAGAAATTCCCGAACCTGAAAACGCAAAACGTTTACGAGCAGGAGGACCCAAAGACGCACGAGCAGGGCACCGATGCTCCGGGCCGGGCGTTCAGCTCCGTTGGCAGCGCACGCAGCAGCATGGAGCAGACCGACTGGCACATGCAGACAGAGGATCGTTTCCTGCGAACGCTTGTCGGCCGTCTCGATCATGCAGTGGTATCAGGCCGGATCAAAACCCTGATTGTGATCGCCCCGCCGCGGGCACTGGGCGTTTTGCGCCAGGCCTATTCGGCCAATCTGCGCCATGCGTTACGTACTGAACTCGACAAGGATCTGGTCCATTTCCCCGTGTACGAGATCGAGAAGCATCTCTCCGATTGACTCCGCCTGGACGATAGCCCTGCCCCGTCCCGAGTGATAGGTAGTATCCGCGATGGGTGAGTTTTTGACCTACGCTCTTGTTCCGATCGCCGTACTGATCGTCGCTGTGGTGTTGGTACTGGGGCTAGCCAACATGATGCGCGGAGGATCGCCGCAGCGATCGCAACAGCTCATGCGGCTGCGCGTGCTGATGCAGTTCATCGCGCTTGTGGTGATCATGTTCACGATTTGGGTGCTCGGGCGCTAGCAGCCCATGGTCGTCCTCAACCGGATATACACGCGTACCGGCGATGACGGCACGACTGCGCTTGGCACGGGCGAGCGTCGCAAGAAATACGACCTGCGCGTGAGCGCTTACGGCGAGCTGGATGAGCTCAATGCTGCAATAGGACTGGTGCGCGTCCAGAACGAGGATCTAGCGCTCGATGCGCTCCTCGCGCGCGTGCAAAACGATCTGTTCGACGTCGAGGCCGACCTTTGTCTCGCAGAGAAAGGTCCGGGCGGTGCCCGCCTCACCGTCACCGAGAACCAGGTAGAATGGCTCGAGCAGCAGATCGACGCACTCAATTCCGAGCTTGCGCCGCTCCGCTCCTTCATTCTCCCGGGGGGCCGGCCTGCGGCCGCCTATCTTCACCTGGCGCGCACCGTATGCCGGCGCGCCGAGCGCCTGATGGTGGAGCTTGCGGACAAGTCAGCCGAGGGCGTCACACCGGCGGCACTCAAATATGTCAATCGCCTGTCCGATTTCCTGTTCGTCCTTGGGCGTTATGCCAACGACAAAGGCGCGTGCGATGTTCTGTGGCAGCCGGGACAGAACCGCTGAGGCGGCGATTCTTACATGGTCATTCCGATTTATGACGATAATCCCTTCACCCAGCCGGTGAAACCGGTCGTCACCTGGCTGCTGATCGCAGTCAATCTCACCGTGTTCTTCTACGAGGCCGAGGCAAGCCAGGAGGGACTCGAACGTCTCATCAACGCGCTCAGCCTTACGCCCGCAGCATTGACCGGGGCTGTGCACGCCGGCGTGCCGCCTTCTCTCACGCTCGTCACTTACCAGTTCTTCCACGCCGATCTTGGGCACCTCTTCGGCAACATGATTTTTCTTTGGGTGTTCGGCGACGATGTCGAGCGGGCGCTCGGGCGCGCGCGATACTTGCTGTTCTATCTTATGTCCGGCGTGATTGGCGGCCTCATGTTCGTGGCCAATGATCCTCGCTCCCCAATCCAGTTGATCGGTGCTTCCGGTGCGATCGCCGGAGTCGTCGTTGCGTATCTCATGCTGCGGCCCTGCGCGAAGATCCTCATTCTGCTTGGGATCATCCCTTTGCGCATAAGCGCATTCTGGGTGATCGGGTTGTTCGTGCTCACCCAGCTGTGGAACCTGCAAGCTTCCTCGAAAAGCGATGTCGCGTACTGGTGTCATTTCGGCGGCATGCTCGCCGGCGCCGTCCTCTTCCCGTTGCTGAAGCCCAGAGACGTGCACTTGTTCGAATGTACAGAACCGCACAGGGAAACCGTCGTTCAGCTCGGACCCGATCCGGTCGCCAGCGCATTGCGCCCGCATGGCATCCGTTGACACTGGAATGGATCGACCAGTAGTTTTGCGGCCTCTTTGGCAGCGCCTGCGGTTCATGCAAAAATCCCCGCCATGAAAGTTCTCGTGCCCGTCAAAAGGGTGATCGATTTCAACGTCAAGATAAGGGTGAAGAGCGACGGCAGCGGCGTCGAGCTCGCGAACGTGAAAATGTCTATGAACCCTTTCGACGAGATCGCCGTCGAGGAGGGACTACGCCTCAAGGAGAAAGGACATGCGAGCGAGATAGTCTGCGTCTCGATTGGGCCACCGCAAGCCGCCGAGACCATCCGCACGGGTCTCGCCATGGGAGCCGATCGCGGCATCCTGGTGAAGACCGACACAATGCCCGAGCCCCTTGCAGTGGCCAAGATTCTCAAGGCAATTGTCGACCAGGAGCAGCCCGGTCTGGTGATCCTGGGCAAGCAGGCGATCGATGATGATTGCAATCAGACTGGCCAGATGCTCGCCGCGCTGACCGGATGGCCGCAGGGCACCTTCGCCTCAAAGCTCGTCCTGCAAGACGGCCAGCTCCTGGTCACCCGCGAAGTCGATGGGGGCCTGCAGACGGTACGACTTAAGCCGCCAGCCATCGTCACCACCGATCTGCGGTTGAACGAGCCGCGGTATGCGAGCTTGCCGAACATCATGAAGGCGAAGAAGAAGCCGATCGCCGAGAAGACGGCATCCGATTACGGGGTTGACCTCGCTCCGCATCTCGAGGTGCTCAAGACCGCCGAACCGCCCGGGCGCAAGGCAGGAGTAAAGGTGAGCACCGTTGCCGAGCTCGTGGACAAGTTGAAGAATGAGGTCGGCGTAATCTGACATGGCCGTGAGATGACAACCCTTTTGCTCGCCGAGCACGCCGAGGGCGTGCTCAAGGACGCCACGGCCAAGGCCCTGACGGCTGCCAAGGCCATTAGCACCGACGTGCATGTGCTGGTGGCCGGACGTTCGGTCCGCCCGGTGGCGGAGGCAGCGGCCCAGCTCGAAGGCGTGAGCAAAGTCCTGCTCGCCGACGATCCGG
>DATCJI010000159.1:0-3221 GCA_036562835.1 Xanthobacteraceae bacterium
ATTCGCACGCATCGCGAAGCCGGCGCACAGGCAGCCCTCGATCAGAAGATGAGGATCGTGCCGCATGATCTCGCGATCCTTGCACGTCCCCGGCTCGGACTCGTCGGCATTGACGACGAGATAATGCGGCCGGTCGCCCGGCTTCTTCGGCATGAACGACCATTTCAGCCCGGTTGGAAAACCAGCGCCCCCGCGGCCGCGCAATCCGGACTCCTTCACCTCGTTGATGATCCAGTCGCTGCCCTTTGCGAGAATTTCTTTGGTCCCGTCCCAGGCTCCGCGCCGACGGGCATCCTCGAGCCCCCAACCATGCTGGCCGTAGAGATTTTTAAAGATGCGATCCCGATCGTGCAGCATGAAATCAGGTATCCCTCGTGGCATCGCCCACGGGCGGTTTCGGCGTACCCGCATCGCGGACGTTTGCCGCGGCGCCCGGCTTCTTTGCTCCGGCATCAGCGAGCGCAGGTTCTTTCTTTTCTCCGTGCTCTCGCGGGCGAAAGAGCTCCGGATCCGTCAGCGTTGTCGGACCGCCAACCGGCGCAGACAATTGCCGGTCGATCTGCGGTCCCGGCCGGGGCTGCTTGCCGTTTGCCAGCTCGTCGAGAATGTCGTTGAAGCGTTCCGCCGTGAGATCCTCGTAATAGTCATAGTTGATCTGCACCACCGGAGCATTCACGCACGCGCCCAGGCATTCGACCTCAATCCAGGAAAATGTGCCGTCCGGGGTCACATGCTGCTGCTCTCCGACCCGGCGATGGCAGACATCGATCAGCTTGTCAGCGCCGCGCAGCACGCATGGGGTGGTACCGCAGACCTGCAGATTGTATTTGCCGACAGGACTCAAATTGAACATCGTGTAAAACGTCGCCACTTCGAGCGCCCGGATTTTGGCGATGCCCAGAAAATCGGCGACGTGCTCGATGGCTTTTTCCGGCAGCCAGCCGCCGGACTGCTCTTGCGCGCGCCAAAGGAGCGGCAGGATCGCAGACTGCTCACGTCCCTCCGGATAACGCGCAAGTTGCCGCTTGGCCCAGGCGAGGTTCTCGGCCGAAAAGGCAAAGCTCTTCGGCTGGATCGTTTCCTCTGCAAGGCGACGCACGGCCATCAGTGCTCAGTTCCCGCGCCTGTCATTGCCGGGCTTGACCCGACAATCCATCCTCTTAACGAAAATTGATGGGTACGCGGGTCAATCCCGCGCATGACGGAAGCAACGAATAGATGCAAACGAGTCATCGGTCGACCTCGCCGAACACGATGTCGAGGGAGCCAAGGATCGCCGTAACGTCAGCGAGCATGTAGCCGCGGCAGAGAAAATCCATGGCCTGCAGATGCGCGAAACCCGGCGCTCGGATCTTGCACTTGTATGCCCTGTTGCTGCCGTCCGCGATCAGATAGACGCCAAACTCGCCTTTCGGAGCTTCCACCGCGGCATAAACTTCGCCTGGGGGCACATGGAAGCCTTCGGTGTAAAGCTTGAAGTGATGAATGAGCGCCTCCATGGAGCGCTTCATTTCGGCCCGGCGGGGCGGCACGATTTTGTTGTCGAGGATCATCACCGGCCCGCCGCCCTCCGGCAGACGCAGTTTCTCGACGCATTGCTGCATGATGCGCGTGGACTGCCGCATCTCTTCCATGCGAATGCTGTAGCGGTCGTAATTGTCGCCGTTCTTTCCGACCGGAATGTCGAAGTCGAGCTCCGCGTAACACTCATACGGCTGTGCCTTGCGCAAATCCCAGGCGGCGCCCGAACCGCGGACCATGACCCCGGAAAAGCCCCATGCCCACGCGTCCGCCAATTTCACAACACCGACGTCCACATTGCGTTGCTTGAAAATGCGGTTGTCGGTGAGCAGGCCCTCAAGGTCGTCGCAAACCTTGAGGAAGGGATCGAAAAACGCCCAGATGTCATCGATGAGCTTCTCGGGGAGATCCTGGTGCACTCCACCGGGGCGGAAGTAATTCGCATGCAGGCGGCTGCCCGAGGCGCGCTCGTAGAACACCATGAGCTTCTCGCGCTCCTCGAAACCCCAGAGCGGCGGCGTGAGCGCACCGACGTCCATGGCCTGCGTGGTAACGTTGAGAAGGTGCGAGAGCAGGCGACCGATCTCGCTATAAAGCACGCGAATGAGCTGCGCGCGCCGCGGAATGGAAATGCCAAGGAGCTTCTCAATCGCCAGGCAGAAGGAGTGTTCCTGATTGATAGGTGCGACGTAATCGAGCCGATCGAAATAGGGGATGGCCTGCAGGTAGGTCTTCGCCTCAATCAGCTTCTCGGTCCCGCGATGCAGGAGACCGACATGGGGATCCACCCGTTCGATGACCTCGCCATCGAGCTCAAGCACGAGGCGTAGCACACCGTGCGCCGCAGGATGCTGCGGGCCAAAGTTGATTGTGAAATTGCGCAACTGCGATTCGGGTTGCGTATCAGCCATCGCGCGCTTCCGTGTCTACCTTCGCTGCCTTTGCGCGAAGCCGCTCATTGAACTGATCCCATTTGACTACGAACCGCTGATGGCGGCCCTCGCCGATGCTGTCCACCCCATCATGCGCTTTCACCCGGAAGCTGATCCGGCGCCCTTCTACGTTGACGCATTCGGCGTCTACCGTGACGTCTAATCCAGCGGGGGTAGCGGCGGTGTGACTTACATCAATGTGCACCCCCAGACTCACCTCCCCGGCGTCGAGATGCGGCTGCATGAGCTGCATGCAGGTCCATTCCATCAGTCCAACCATAAAGCCCGTGGCAAACACGGGAGGCATTTCCCGGAATTCCGCAACCTCAGGATAAAGATGCGGGACCGTTTTGTTCGAAGGCACCCGGTAGGTGAAACGCTGCTGCAACCCGGGCGCAAGCGTCGCCTTCATTGGGAAGAGCCTTTGTCGCGGGTAGCTTTTTCGTCGCCAGGCAAAGCATAGCCAGGCCCTTCCCAGGGCGAGAGGAAGTCGAACTTGCGAAACTCCTGGCTCAGCCGCACGGGCTCGTAGACGACCCGCTTCTGCTCATCGTCGTAGCGGACCTCCACGAATCCGGTGAGGGGGAAATCCTTTCGCAGCGGGTGGCCCTCGAAACCGTAGTCCGTCAGCAGGCGGCGCAGATCGGGATGGCCCGCAAAAAATACTCCGTAGAGGTCGTAGGCCTCGCGTTCGTACCAGTTCGCGCCCGGGAAGATGCCGACGATCGAGGGAACCGGCTCAGATTCCGCAACTTCGACCTTCACGCG
>DATCJI010000215.1:0-3215 GCA_036562835.1 Xanthobacteraceae bacterium
AGCGGCTGCCGAAGGTCGCAACCGAGATGGCGCTGCACGTGCTCGCATACAATCTCACGCGTGTCATGAATATCTTCGGTGTCCGACCACTGCTGGCGGCGATGAGGGCATAATTGCCCTCCTTTTAGTCTTTACGACGCGAAGCGACCCAATTCGCCCAAATCGCCGTCTGTCGAAACTCTTCCAGCGCGTTTTCGCACAACCAAGACCCACAGCCGCAATCATTTTCCCGAGCCCTGCCGCTCTCCCAGATAGCGGGGCCTTCGCCTTCAGGGTTAGGCGGCCCAGCGCCGCTGGACGATTTGCCGACTGCGGTTCCGGGCCGCGCCCCCTGCGTTCCGACTTGCCCCCTTGAATATGCGTTTTTTGGCCTGCGGTTTGTCGGACAGGTCGTTGATTTTTCAGTTAAACTTGTCGGCCTGTCACGCCGAAGGTCGCGGGTTCGAGCCCCGTCGCTCCCGCCAGAAAGCCCCCGCTCCATGTGCCCTGTGCCACCGATGGCAAAGGGGCACGGCCCGGAGCGGCGCCTCGGAATCAGCGAGCACGCGTAGCACGGCTACTCATTCGGCCGCGGTCGCCTGGACACGCGGTTTCAATCCGAGAATTTCACGCGCGTCGTCAGGTGTGGCGACGATGTCGCCCAGAATTTCGATGATCCGGGCTGCCTTCTCGACAAGCGCTGCGTTGCTCGGCGCGAGCTTGCCTTTCTCAAGATAAAGATTGTCCTCGAGTCCGACCCGCGGATGGCCGCCGAGCAGGATCGCCTGCGCGGCCATCGGAAACTGATAGAGCGAGATGCCGAACGCAAACCACGGCGCGTTCGGCGGCAAAAGGCTTCGCATATAGTTCATCGCTTCCGACGTCGCGGGCTGCGCCCACGAGATGCCGAGACATATCTGAAACATTCCGGGCGGCTTGATATGCCCGCTTTCGATCATGCGCTTGGCGAGCATCAGGTGCCCCGCTTCGAATACTTCGAGCTCGGGCAGCACGCCGGCGTCGCGGATGGTTGTCGCCATGACCTGCAGGTGCGCAGGGGTGTTGACGAAAACCTGGCCACCCATGTTCATGCTGCCCATATCGAGACTGCAGATGTCAGGCCTCAGCTCGACGATATGGCGCACGCGTTCCGCGGGAGGCCTGATCGTCGTGCCTGGACCAGGCTTTTGCGGGTCCTCCTCTCCGGGCACGTACCGCGCGCCGGGCCCCGTCGTAAGATTGATGAGCGCGTCGCGTCCGCTTTGTCTGATGCGATCCACTACTTCACGATAGTGCGCGAGCTCCATGCTGGGCTTCGTCGTCTGCGGGTCGCGGACATGAATGTGAACGATCGCTGCTCCCGCTTGCGCTGCGTCAATTGCGGATTGCGCGATCTGTTGCTGTGTCACCGGAACGGCCGGATTGCGGCCCGGCGTATCTGCCGAGCCGGTGACGGCACATGAGATCATGACCTTGCGCTGCATGGGGACTCCTGCGGGTCGAGCGAGTGGGCCAGTATAGCCGAGATTGCGCGTGCTTGCCCTGGATCAAGAAATGCGGTCTGCATGGACCCGCCAAGCACCGCTGGATGATTGTCGACGCCTTGCGACCCGTGCTGCGCTGAGCTAAGGCAAAACACCTTTCTTGTTGGCAATCGAGGAGCAGCTGCTCGTCCCGAAATCACGGTTGCGGCGCGGTTTTTGCCTGCCGCGGAGGGCACCATGAACGAGCTCGTGCTCGATTACCTTCCGGTCGTCATTTTCATTGCAGTGTCCCTCGTCATCTGCGGTGCGCTGCTGGTCGTACCGTTTGTAGTTGCCTACAAGCAGCCCGACGCCGAGAAGCTTTCCGCTTACGAATGCGGATTCAATGCTTTTGGCGATGCGCGCATGAAATTCGATGTTCGCTATTACCTCGTCGCCATTCTCTTCATCATCTTCGACCTTGAGGTCAGCTTCCTGTTTCCGTGGGCGGTCGTGTTCGGCGATCTCGGGGTGTACGGCTTCTGGTCAATGATGGTTTTTCTTGGCGTCCTCACGGTTGGCTTCATATATGAATGGCGCAAAGGAGCGCTTGAATGGGATTAGAGGACGTCACTGCGCGGTCCGGAATCGGTATCATTGATCCCAATTCGGGCACGCCCCTCGGATCGGCCGATCCGATGTTCAACAATGTACAAAACGAGCTTGCCGACAAGGGGTTTCTCGTCACGGCGAGCGACGATCTCATCATCTGGGCACGCACTGGCTCTCTGATGTGGATGACGTTTGGTCTCGCGTGCTGCGCCATCGAGATGATGCAAATGTCCATGCCGCGTTATGACGCGGAGCGCTTCGGCTTTGCGCCGCGCGCCTCGCCTCGCCAATCGGATGTCATGATTGTTGCTGGCACGCTCACCAACAAAATGGCGCCCGCCTTGCGCAAGGTGTACGACCAGATGCCAGAGCCGCGCTATGTCATTTCCATGGGCTCATGCGCCAATGGGGGCGGCTATTATCATTATTCCTATTCGGTCGTGCGCGGATGCGATCGCATCGTTCCCGTCGACATTTATGTGCCCGGTTGCCCGCCGACCGCGGAAGCGCTCCTATACGGCGTGCTCTTGTTGCAGAAAAAAATCAGGCGCGTCGGCACCATCGAGCGATAAGGGTTTGCCGATATGGATGAGAAGCTCGAGGCTCTTGGCGAGACCATTGCGGGCGCGTTGCCAGGCTCCATTCTCGACCGCCGGATTTCCCATGGAGAGCTGACGGTTGTCGTGCCCGCGGCTGACATCCTCAGGGTGATGACTTTCCTCCGCGAGGATGATCGTTGTCAGTTCTGGAGCATTATCGATATCACGGCGGTGGATTGGCCGGAGCGGGAACGGCGGTTCGACGTCGTTTATCACCTGCTCTCGCCCAAGCAGAACCGCCGTGTCCGCGTGAAGGCCGAAGTTGCGGAATCTGAGCCGGTTCCCTCGATCGTCGGCATCTTCCCGGGCGCGAACTGGTACGAACGCGAGGCCTACGACCTCTACGGGGTATTTTTTGCGGGCCATCCCGATCTGCGCCGCTTGCTGACGGACTACGGTTTCGAGGGCCACCCGCTGCGAAAGGATTTCCCCCTCACCGGATTCGTGGAGGTGCGCTACGACGACGAGCAGAAGCGGGTCGTCTACGAGCCCGTGCGGCTGAGCCAGGAGTTTCGCAAGTTCGACTTCCTCTCGCCCTGGGAAGGGCCTGGCTATGCTTTGC
>DATCJI010000225.1:0-2539 GCA_036562835.1 Xanthobacteraceae bacterium
GTTCGTCCTTGCGGGCATGGTGTGGGGCCTGCAGATGGCCATCTCGAACGACCACTCCGCTTTCCCGGCGCACGCGCATCTTAATCTGCTCGGCTGGGTGTCGCTCTTTTTGTTCGGCATCTACTACCGGCTTAACCCGTCCGTCGACCGCAGCAGAGCAGCACTCGTCCAAGTGGGAATTTGGAGCCTCGGAACCGCGGTCATGGCTGTCGGCGTGGGACTCGTGCACACCGGTCATGAATCGGGCGATCCGATCGCCGCGGTCGGCTCGCTCATCGTGCTTGCGGGCATGCTTCTGTTCGGCTGGCTTGTGTTTCGGGCCGAGCGCGCGCCCGCGCGCGAGGGCCTGTCGATGGCGCCTGCCGAATAGCCTCCGCAGGGCCTTATCCGACCGGCGCGTTGCAGCTCGACAGAATACGGCCGTTGCCTGCACTTCCCTTTCTAGCGGTCATTTGACAGGAATGGCTGAACGGATGCGACGGGGTCGCGTTGCTCTAGCATGCTGCGCGCGCGCAAATCCGCGGCCGATCCGGAAGCGCCGACGACCGATCAGCTGCTTGCCGACCGGCTCGGCGGGGCACTCGCCGCTATCCGCGCGCGATCGCCAGCTCGGGCGAGCAGCCTCGCCGTAAGTGCGGGGACCTTTCTGGAATGCTCGCGCGCTATCACACCGTCGCGAACGGCGCGCGGCAGTATCTCTCGCTGCACGTGCGCGGAGACTTTCCCCGACCTGCAGTCGCTACTGCTCGGGCAAATGGACCACGGGCTCATCGCGATCGACGACATTGAGATCGCGCTGCTGCCGCACGAGTAATAGAAATCGCTTCTTTTTAGATCGCAGGGGGCGACGATCGCGTTCTGACGGCAGACGCAGCTGGACGCCGCGATTTTCCGCAGGCGATCACGACGAATGAGACGCGGCAGGGCGCGGCGCGCGTCGCTCACTTGTTCTGTGAGCAATTCGTGCGGGCGGAGCAGGCCGGGATTGCCGTCGACAATACGTGCTCGTTTCCGCTCCTGCATTTGGATTTGCGCGCCGCCGGTCAGCCCGGCCATTGCGACCAAGCGCGGTGCTGCGATACGCTTGCCCTCGTGGCGCGGCTCTAGATTAGCGGCACTGACCGGTGCTGGCGGAGCTCTCGGGGAGGAAGCGATGGCGGCCTTCGTCTACGGCGCTTGCGCCTACGTGCTCTTTTTACTGACATTCCTCTACGCGATCGCGTTCGTCGGCAATCTCGGCGTGCCGAAATCGATCGATATCGGCGGCGGCGGCCCGACCATGATGTCGGCGCTCATCGTCGACGTCATTCTCTTGGGTCTGTTCGCAACCCAGCACAGCGTGATGGCGCGACAGTTTTAAGCGCTGGTGGACGCGTGCCGCGGTCGATCGAGCGCAGCACCTATGTGCTGCTCTCGAGCCTCTGACGGCCGGTCACCTGCTGTTCGCGATAGCGACCACCGGCTACATCTTCATCGGCATCCTGCTGGAGGAGCGCGATCTGATCGGGTTTCTCGGCACCGTCTATATCGAATATCGCAAGCGCGTGTCGATGATCATCCCGATGCCGCCGCGGCACTAAAAGCGTCTCGGCGGTGAAACTACTTTTCATAGGACTCGGCATGGCGCTCATGCTTCCGGGCGAGACGAAGGCTGCGGACATTAAGGTTCTCAGTACCCACGCGCTGCAACGGCTGGTGGAGGAAGTGACTCCCGAGTTCGAACGCAGCACCGGGCATAAACTGTCGATGGCTTACGACCCTGCGCTTGCGGTGAAACGTCAAATCGAAAACGGGACGCAGTTCGACGTCGTGCTGATCACCAGGGGTGCGATCGACGATCTGACCGCGCAAGGCAAGATCGCGCCGAAGTCCCGCGTCAATCTCGCGCGCTCAGGGCTCGGGGTCGCGGTCCGCAAGGGGCTGCCGAAGCCGGACATCGGTTCGGTGCAAGCGTTCAAGGATGCGCTCCTCGCGGCGAAATCGGTCGTCCGCTCGACCGAAGGCACCAGCGGCCAGTATTTCGAGAAGCTGCTCGGCCAGCTTGGCATCGCCGAGCAAATGAAAAGAAAAATCGTTTTGGGTCCAAGCGGGCGTGTGTCCGAGCTCGCGGCGCGCGGCGAGGTGGATATGGCCGTGCAGCAGATCAGCGAGATCTTGCCCGTCACCGGTGTCGACTTCGTCGGACCGTTCCCCGCCGAGGTGCAGCTGTACACGACGTTCGCCGGTGCCGTCAGCGCAAGCTCCACGCAAGCTGATGCCGCAAAGGCGCTGCTTGCAATCTTGGCAGGTCCGCGCGCGGCATCCATCCTGCGCGACAGCGGCCTAGAGCCCGCCCGCAACTAGCCGAGCGCGGCTATCACCGCTTTTGCAATTGCGGCGGTGTCGTCGTGGCCGCCGAACTCCATCGGCTTGAGCCCGCTCTTGTAGGCGCCATCGACCGCGCGCTCGATGCGCTGCGCGGCGTCCGCGGCGGCGGGCACGTCGTGCTTATCGGCGAGCCAATCAAGCATCATCACGGCGGAGAGGATCATCGCGGTCG
>DATCJI010000307.1:0-7460 GCA_036562835.1 Xanthobacteraceae bacterium
GCAATGAGCGCGCGGTGCGGCTATGGCAGGATTGCGGTTTTGCTGTCGTAGGCCGGGTGCCTGCCGCGTTCGAGCACCCCAGACTCGGCCTTGTCGACGCGCTCGTGATGCACCGGATGCTCTAAGCTGCGCTCACTCGCACGCGCTTTCGCGGACGGATAAAAAGCTATTTCTTCTTCCGGTACATGCCGAGCATGCGCTGGGTGACGAGAAACCCGCCGAAAATGTTCACCGCCGCGAAACAGAGCGCAATAAACCCGAACACACGTGCCCAGATCGGGCCGGACAGACTTTCCGAAAGCGCCACGCTCACCGCAAGCAGCGCGCCCACGACAATCACCGACGAGATCGCGTTGGTCACCGACATCAGTGGCGTATGCAAGGCGGGAGTAACCGACCAGACGACGTAGTAGCCGACAAACACGGCGAGCACGAAGATTGAAAGCCGGAATATGAACGGATTGATTTCCTGTGCCGCTCCGCTCGCAACCGCGACGATGTCCATCGGCATCAGTATCTCCTCTGCCCTGCTGTAGCGTCAGCCGGCGCCTGCGCCGTCACCCGCCGGAAGAAAGTGCAAGCGCAACGAGCGAAACGACCACCATGCCTGCGATGGGCCCGCGCGCTCCGGTCAGAAATCCGTGCACGGCAAGCACCGTCGCGACGACGAACACGGCAAAAGCCACGAGCCAGTGCCCGGTAACCGCCCCGATCGCCAGGCCGATGACGATGCAGGCGACATGCGCGCAACCGATGACAACGAGATGCACGAAGCGCTCGTAGCCAGCTTCGTGCGCGGCCAGATCGTTCCCTTCGGCGGTGCCATATTCTGTAGGTGCGTGCTCGACCATTTGCATCCTCCGCAAGCCAAAGCGGAATTACCGCAATATTATTGCAAGAGCAACGCGTGAGCGGCGCGTCAGCCGGGGGGCGCCAGTCCGACCGCGGCCACAAGCTTCTCCTGGCGCTCGGCCACGTGAGCCATGGAGAAGGCTTCGATAGCTTCGTTGAAGAGTCGATGGAAGTTGAGCTCGGCGCGTAAATGCAGAAAGACCGCGCCGAGGCCGATTGCTGCCCGGTCCATGAACACGAACTCGCGCGGCACCGTCACGGGGCCGAGCCGCTTGAGCGCCTGGTGCACGCGAAAGGCCTGGCGCCTGCCGTATTCGGCGGGCTTCACCCCGTCGGCAAGGCTGCGCACGCGATCTTCCAGGAGCGGTCCATAGATAAACCGAGCCCAGATATTCAGCGCCTCGATAACCTCGCGGTTGAGCCGGCGAAAACCCCACGTCTCGTACGCATGTACGACCAGCTCGTCGTCGTCTCGCACAAGCCCGTGGTACAGGTCGACGACGCCGCCCACGAATTTTGCGGAAAAGATCCGGATGCATCCGTAGTCGAGTAGATTGATGCCGGCGGCGCGGCCGTCGATTTGAGAGACCGTGTAGTTGCCGAGATGGGGGTCGCCGTGAATGGTGCCGAAGCGGCTGAAAGGCCACCACCACGCGTTGAACATGGCAGTGCCGACGAGATTGCGCGCGGCGAGATCGTCGTTCTTGTGCGCCAGGAGGGGCCGGCCTTCCAGCCACTCAAGCGTCAGAAGCCGCCCAGTCGAGAGCTGCGGCCACACGCGCGGAACCCGGATTTGCGCAAAGCCTGACAGCATGTCGCGATACATGCTCACGTGCTTGGCCTCGCGGTGGTAGTCGAGCTCCTCGCGAATGCGCGCGCCGATCTCCTTGGCGATCTCGGTGGTGTCGATGACCGGATCCATGCGGCGGTGGATCGCCAGAATCATCGCGAGCTGCCGCAGGTCGGCCTCGACCGCCGACTGCATGTCGGGATATTGCAGCTTGCAGGCGAGCAGGCTGCCGTCATGGGCGCGCGCGCGATGCACCTGGCCCAGCGAAGCGGCCGCCGCGGGCTGATGCTCGAAGCTCGCGAATTTTTTCTGCCAGTCAGGACCGAGCTCCGCCGCCATGCGCCGCTTGACGAAAGCCCAGCCCATGGGCGGCGCCTCGCTCTGCAGCTTCATAAGCTCGGTTGCATATTCGGCAGGGAGCGCGTCCGGGATAGTGGCCATGAGCTGGGCCACTTTCATGATGGGACCCTTGAGGCCCCCGAGGGCGAGCGCAAGCTCGGCCGCGTTCCTCGAGCGGTCGAGCCCCAGCCCAAAAAGATTTGCCGCAGCGAAGCGCGCAGCCACCCCGCTCATATTGGCGCCTACGCGGGCGTAGCGCGCCGCGCGGGCAGAGAATCGGTTGGCCTCCCGGTCATTCGTCATTTTCGATTGATTACATGGGATGAACGCGCGCGCGTTCAATCCAGGGCTTCGAGCTCGCCGATCATCCGCTCGATCACCCCGAGGCCGCCCTGCCAAAAGCCCGGATCACGCGCGTTGAGCCCGAACGGCGCAAGCAGCTCGGAGTAATGCTTGGTGCCGCCTGCTGAGAGCATGCCGAGATACCGCCCCGCAAATCCCTCATTCGCGCGCTCATAGACCGCGTAAAGCGAGTTCACCAGGCAGTCCCCGAACGCATAGGCATAGACATAGAACGGCGTATGCAGGAAATGCGGGATGTAGCACCAGTACGTCTCATAGCCCGGCTTGAGCTCGATCGCAGGCCCCAGGCTTTCGTGCTGCACATCGAGCCAGTGCGCATTGAGCCGGTCGGCGGTGAGCTCGCCGTTCTTACGCTCCGTGTGCACCTTTCGCTCAAACGAATAGAACGCGATCTGGCGCACCACCGTGTTGATCATATCCTCGACCTTGGCAGCGAGCATGGCCTTGCGCTCCTTCTTGCCCGCATTGGCAAGGAGCTTTCGGAATGTGAGCATCTCGCCGAACACGCTTGCCGTTTCCGCGAGCGTAAGCGGAGTTGGCGCCATGAGCGCCCCGTTGCGCCCGGCAAGCACTTGATGCACGCCGTGGCCGAGCTCATGCGCAAGCGTCATTACATCGCGCGTCTTGCCCTGATAGTTGAGCAGCACATACGGGTGCGCGGACGGCACCGTCGGATGTGAAAAAGCCCCGGGCGATTTGCCCGGCCGCACCGGCGCGTCGATCCAGTCATTCTTGAAGAAACGTTCGGCAATTGCGGCCATCTCCGGGGAGAAGGCCCCATAGGCGGTCAGCACTGTGGATTTGGCCTCGTCCCAGCTGATGGTGCGGGTGGGGACTTTCGGCAACGGGGCGCTACGGTCCCACTGAGGCAGCCGCTTTTTGCCGAACCACCTCGCCTTCAGCGCATAGTAACGATGCGAGATGCGCGGGTACGCCGTACGAACCGCCTCCACCAGCGCGGCAATGACCTCCGGCTCGACCCGGTTCGCCAAATGGCGCGAGTCGGCCACATCCGCAAAGCCGCGCCACCGGTCGGAAATCTCCTTGTCCTTCGCCAGCACATTGGTGATGAGCGTAAACGTGCGCAGGTTTTCCTTGAACACCTTGCCGAGCGCCTGCGCCGCCGCCTGGCGCAGCTCTCCGTTCGCATCCTGGAGCAGATTGAGCGTCGGCTCGATCGTGAGCGCCTTGCCGCGAACCTTGAAGCGCAGAGCGGCGACCGTCTCATCGAACAGCCGGTTCCACGCAGAATGCGTGGTTACCGATTTCTCGTGGAACAGCTGCTCGATCCGATCTTCCAGCTGGTATGGCTTCTCCTTGCGGATATCTTCGATCCACGGGCGGTAATGGCCCAGCGCCGGATTCTGCATGGCGTTTTCCAGCGCCGCATCATCGATGCGGTTGAGCTCGAGGACGAAAAACAACAAATGAGTGGAGGCTGTCGTCAGCCGGTCCTGGACATCGGCATAGAATTTTGCTCGCGCCGGATCGAGCGTGTTGCCGGCGTGAACGAGACCCGCATAGGATCCCAGCCGCCCGAACAGGTCATCGAGTGCCTCGTACCGCCTCACCGCTTCCGCGAGCGCATTTCCGGTTTGCGGCTCGGCGGCAAGTTGGGCGAGCCGGCCTTTGTAGGCGTCCTCGAAAGCAAGGCTTTCCACGTCGGCGCGGTCCAGGTCCTGCTTGATCTTCGGATCGTCGATGCCCGCATACAGGTCGGCCAGATTCCATTCCGGCAACCGCCCCACACCTCGGATAGCGCGGGTTTTCTCAAGTGCATTAGCGGAACGGCGTTTTTTCTCGGACATAGGGGCTCTTGGCTGGCGCTCACCCACGCGAGGGCGGCGGCGGTAAGCGGAGGGATGCCGGTTTATCCAATTGGTGGGCGCCCATCCAGCGCGCGCATTCATCCCCCATTAACCCAACTCAGCACAGAGTGCCCCAATTCGGCACACGCGCCGACCGCATAGTGTCCAAGAGTACGTGTAGTGAGTGAGCGTATCCTGATCGTCGATGACGATCCCGTCCAGCGCCGTCTTCTCGACAATATGGTTCGCAGGTTCGGCTATGACGCACGTCTCGCCGACGGAGGCGAGGCGGCAATGGCCGCGCTTTCGGAACAAGCGGGCGCGCAGATTCATGCGGTTGTGCTCGATCTGGTGATGCCCAACCTCGACGGGCTCGGCGTGCTCGCAAAGATGCGCGGGGCGGGCCTGAATATTCCCGTCGTCGTGCAGACGGCGCATGGTGGCATCGACAATGTGGGCACCGCGATGCGCGCGGGGGCCGCCGATTTCGTGGTGAAGCCGGTTATACCGGAGCGTCTGCAGGTTTCCCTGCGCAATGCGATTGCGGCCAGCGCGCTGCGGCAGGAGTTTGTCCGCGTGAAGCGCAGCCGCGCGGGGACGCTCGGGCTGCGGGACGTCATCGGCAAGAGCGGGTGCATGCAGCATGTGCTCCGGCTGGGCCAGAGAGCCGCAGATTCCAACATCCCAATTGTGATCGAAGGGGAACCTGGCGTCGGCAAAGAGTTCATCGCGCGTGCCATTCATGGCAGCAGCGCGCGCAAGGGGAAGCCCTTCATAGCGATGAACTGCGCGGCCATTCCCGGCGGCATGGTCGAATCCGTTCTATTTGGACACGAGAAGGGCGGGTTCGCGGCCACTATCAATCGCCACAGCAGCAAATTTCTCGAGGCTGCCGGGGGCACGCTCTTTCTCGACGAGATCGGCGAGTTACCGCCCCCCGCTCAGCTCAAAGTCATGCACGCGATTGCCGAGAACGAGGTCGAGCCCGCAGGCGCGCGCAAGCCGGTCAAGATCGACGTGCGTGTCATCTGCGCGACCAGCCGGGACATCATCGCGGAGGTGAAAACGGGACGGTTCCGTGAGGACCTGTTTTATCGCCTGCACGGGTTGCCCATTTCCGTGCCGCCATTGCGCGACAGGCGCGAAGACATTGCCGAGCTGGCGCGGTTTTTCCTGGCGCGGTTTGCGGCGGAGGAGGGCAAGCGTGTCGTGCGCCTGAGCGCTGGTGCATTGCAGCTTCTGTGCGGCTATCAATGGCCGGGCAATGTGCGCGAGCTGGAACACGCGGTATTTCGGGCTGTCGTGCTATGCGAGGCTGACGCGATCACTGCCGCGGACTTCCCTCAAATAGCTGCCCAGGCGAGCGCAACGAGCGACTCGATCCGGCACGAAGAACCCTTGGCAACGAGCCTTGCGCCGACCGAGCCCGCGAACGCTGATCTCGATGTCACGGCGCTGCCCGGATTGGCTGCCGCAAGCCCTCCTGCCACGCTCGATCTGCTCGATTCGGTCGGCAACGTGCGCCCGCTCGAGGAGCTGGAAACCGAGGCCATTCGGTATGCTATTGCGCACTACCGGGGTCAGATGTCGGAAGTAGCGCGCCGGCTGCGCATCGGGCGCTCGACGCTTTACCGCAAGCTGGACGTGCTCGGCATTCAGTCCTAGAGCGGAACAGCTTTTCTTCAGTCGCTGTCCCGCTCTATTTATTTGGTGGAGCACGATCTTTTCCGAAAACCGGTTCCCACTTTTCGTGATCATGCTCAAGGCGGGCCGCGGTGAAGGCGTTGTATTCGGGTGACACTTGGCCCGAAAAACCCGGCCGAACGGCTCAGCGATCTTTTTAATCCGGCGCGGCCGCTTCAAAATCGACCAAATTGGGTTCGATGCTGCCATTAGCCTGGTACCGAGACGCGTAGCGAGGCCGGCACACTCTGGTGCTCGGCTGGTGGGGACCCGCACTTGCATGGGGGTCCGCAACGACATGGGAGATTCTTCATGAGCGGTCCCCGTTATCCCATCTTGGCAACGACGGCGCTTGCGCTGATTTTCGCCGCGCCTCTGGCGTCAAGAGCGCAAGAAGCGGTGCAAGAACCTGCAAAGGGTGCTGCCAAACAGGAGCCGGTGCAGTCGGCGGAAAGCAAGCAGGAAACCGGCAAATACGCCGCTGTTCCCACCGGCACCCCCGCAGCGCAGCCAAAGGTCGAGACACCGGCAGCGCCTGCGGAAGGCGCGGAAAGCACGAAGGAAACTGCTCCTGGGGCAACGGGTGGGTCCGAGGCCGAGCAGGTCGACCGGCTCGCCGCGCTCGATCCTGCCGATCGTCCGATTGCGGAAAAGATCCGGGATATGTTTGCCGCGGGAGCCGATCGCATTTTTGCCAGCAAGAACGAGCGCGCGGCGGTCGAGGCGTTTTACCAGGCGCGCAATCTTGCGCCGATCTGGCTCGACAAGGGCATCGAGAACGCGCGCGCCAAGGCGGCAATCGCCCGTATCAAGGACGCGGAAGGCGACGGGCTCGATCTGGCCGATTATCGCATTCCGAATCTTTCGGGGTCTTCAGCCGACGCGCTCGCCGAGGCAGATCTCAGGCTCACGCAGGTCGTGGTCACCTTCGCGCGTCATCTGCAGGCCGGCCGCTTTCCCTATACGCGCGTGAGCCAGCACAATATTCAGCTTCCGCAGGTCGCGCCCGAGCCGGCGGACATCCTCAACAAAGTGGTGAATGCAGCGGATGTGGCCAAGGTGCTCGATGAGTTCAGCCCGCCGCAAGAGGAGTATCAGAAGCTGCGCGCCAAGCTTGCCGAACTGCGCGGCAAGCGCGCGGCAAATCGAACCGAGATTGCCGACGGGCCGGTGCTGAAGCTTAATCCCAAGAATCCGATGGAAGATGCGCGCGTGCCGCTCCTGCGCGAGCGGCTGGGACTTGCTCCAGATGCGTCCGATCTAAAGTATGACGTAAAGCTTGCGGAAGCGGTGAAGAAATTCCAGCAGGCGCATGAGCTTGCGCCCACCGGCAGTCTCGATGCGCGCACCATCAAGGAGCTCAACGGCCCCAATCGCACTCGCGATATCGATCTCATCGTCGCCAATATGGAGCGCTGGCGCTGGTATGCGCGCGATCTCGGCGCCGCGCATGTCATCGTGAATCAACCGGAATTCATGCTCCACGTCGTGCGCGACGGCAAGCGGGTGTGGTCCACCAAGATCGTCATCGGAGAAACCAAGAAGCCGACGCCGCTCCTGAGCGAGACGATGAAGTCGATCACCGTCAACCCCACATGGAACGTGCCGCCGTCCATAACCTATGG
>DATCJI010000335.1:0-8234 GCA_036562835.1 Xanthobacteraceae bacterium
AAGTAACACCCGCAATACTGTGCGTAAACGATTGTCTTTCTTTCAGTTTTTTGTTCTGATGCTCCAGGCGCTCCATTGTAAAATACAATGACTTACAATCCCGGCGCGGTGCTTCCATCACGCGGCAGCGAGCACCTGTGCCCAGATCGCAATGATTCCCATGAGCAACGCGAGTGAAGCCAGGGCGACAGACTCTTCATTACATAAACCGCGCATGCATTTCCTCCTCACAACATGGAACGAACATAGTTCCTGTTTTGTTCCAAGTCAAGAGAGGGAGGAGGCAGCGCAATACTCCTCGGGGAAGGCGAGCTTGGTTGTTCAGCGGAGCTCTACAACCGCACCGTCGCGGATAGTCACGCGGCGGTCCATGCGCGCGGCGATGTCCATGTTGTGGGTCGCCACCAGCACTGCGAGCCCCGACGCCTGCACGAGTTGGGTCAGCGCCGAGAAGACGTGCTCCGAAGTGTGCGGGTCAAGGTTGCCGGTCGGCTCGTCCGCCAATAGGACGCGCGGCGCATTCGCTACCGCGCGTGCAATGGCGACCCGCTGCTGCTCGCCGCCCGAAAGCTCGGCGGGCCGATGCCTGAGCCGCTCCTTCAGCCCGAGATACCCCAGGAGATCCGCCGCTCGCCGCGTCGCCTCCCGCTGCCCCAATCCGCGCACCATCTGCGGAATGACCACGTTCTCGAGCGCGGAGAATTCCATCAGCAGGTGATGAAACTGGTAGACGAAGCCGACCTCGACCCGCCTGATGCGCGTGCGCTCCGCGTCGGGGAGCGTCGAGGTGGCCTGGCCATCAATGTATACCTCACCGGCGTCCGGGTGTTCGAGCAGGCCGGCGATATGCAGCAAAGTGGATTTGCCGGCACCTGAGGGAGCGACCAGCGCGACCGACTGCCCGGGCCAGATCGACAGCTCTGCTTCTTTCAGGATATGGAGCGTGACATCGCCCTGCCGATAACGGCGTCCAACGCCGTGCAGGCGGAGAATAGCTTCGTGCTCGGCCGCGTCCTCGCCAGCGATGCCGGTCTTCATCTGCTGCGTGGCGATGCGGTCATTCATACCGCAGCGCCTCGACCGGATCGAGCCGTGCCGCGCGCCACGCCGGGTAAAGCGTCGCAAGCAACGAAAGCACCAGCGCCATAATCACAACCGCTGTGGTTTCGCGTCCGTCCAGATCGGCAGGTAATTTCGAGAGGAAATACAGCTCGGGCGAGAACAGCTCGGTATTCGTGAGCCAGGAGATGAAGCGCCGAATGGATTCGATATTCAGACATACCAGCACGGCGAGCAGGAAGCCGACCAGTGTGCCGACTACCCCGACGGAAGCGCCGGTCACCATGAATACGCGCATGATCGCGCCCTGCGTGACACCCATCGTGCGCAGAATGCCGATGTCCCTGCCCTTGTCCTTGACCAGCATGATCAACCCGGAGCTGATATTGAAAGCCGCAACCAGCACAATGATAGTCAAGATAAGGAACATGACATTGCGTTCGACCTGCAGTGCGTTGAAGAACGTCGCGTTCCGCTGCCGCCAATCGACCATGTAGATGGGACGCTTCGCAGCTTCCGTGATCGCGCTTCGGTATCGATCGACGCGATCGGGATTGTCCGTGTACACCTCGATCGCAGTTACGTCGCCGGCCCGGTTGAAATAGGCTTGTGCCTCAGGGAGCGGCATGAACACGAACGCCGAATCGTACTCGGACATGCCGATCTCGAACACGGCACTGATGCGGTACGATTTGATACGGGGCGTGGTTCCCATGGGCGTAATTGCGCCGCGCGGCGCGACTAATGTGACGTTGTCGCCGGCACGCACTGAAAGCTGATCGGCCAGCCGGCGGCCAATGGCCACGCCCTGACCCTCATCAAAGCCTTCGAGCGTGCCCTGTTTAATGTTGCTGGCGATCGAGGGCAGCTTCAGCAGGTCGGCGGCGCGAACGCCACGCAACAGGACCCCGGCTGCGTTGAATGGAGAGGAGGCAAGCGCCTGGCCTTCGACGATCGGCGCCGCAAGCCTGATGCCCGGAATCTGATTGACGCGCTCCGATACCTGCTCCCAATCGGTCAGCGGAGATTCCATCGGCTGAATTAGCAGATGACCGTTCAGCCCGAGGATCTTTTCGAGCAGCTCTTTGCGAAATCCGTTCATCACGGCCATGACGATGATCAGCGTTGCCACCCCGAGCATGATGCCGAGGAATGAGAAGACAGCGTTGACTGAGATGAATCCTTCCTGCCGCCGAGCGCGCAAATAGCGCAACGAGATAAGCCACTCGAACGGGGCGAAAGGGTGCGTGGCGCTTGGCTCGTTCATGTGATCATTCCGTGTCGATTGCCTCGCATTGAATTCTGGCCGATTCACGCCCGCCCTGATGCTGTACGAGTTTGAAACCCGCCCCTACATGGGTCCCGGTCCGTGCGCAAACTGACGGTCATGCTGGTTGCAGCGCGGGTTTGAAACCCGTCCCTACCCGCGGCAAGGCCGGCTGAGCCGGGCCATGGCATCCTCGGAGCTCAGGAGCTCTTTGCTTCCGTCCGCGCGCCGCTTCAGCTCGACCTTTCCCGCCGCGAGGCCTTTGGGTCCAACCAGGATTTGCCACGGAATGCCGATCAGATCGGCCGTAGCAAACTTCGCGCCCGGCCGCTCATCGAGATCATCGTAGAGCACCTCGACGCCGCGCGCATGTAGCTCGGTGTAGAGCCTCTCGCACGCGGCGTCCGTATCCGCCGCGCCTTGCTTGAGATTGAGGATTGCAACGCGAAACGGTGCTACGGCCTCGGGCCATTTGATCCCGGCGTCGTCATGATAGGCCTCGATGATCGCAGCCACGAGCCTGCTGGGCCCGATCCCATACGAGCCCATGTGCACAGCGTGCGGCTTGCCATCTGGTCCGGCGACGAAAGCCTGCATCGGCTCGGAATATTTGGTGCCGAAATAGAAGATATGCCCTGCCTCTATTCCGCGCGCGGAGACCTGGTCTGCAGCCGGTACTTGCGCGAAGGCGGTCGGATCGTGTTTTTCCGATGTGGCGGCGTAGAGCGAGGTCCATTGCGCGACGATCTTGCTCAGGTGCGCTGCATCGTCAAAATCGACGTCGTCGCCGGGTACCGCAAAGTCCAGATAATTCCTGTGGCAATAGACCTCGCTCTCTCCCGTCGAGGCGAGGATGATGAATTCGTGCGAGAGTTTCCCGCCGATTGGGCCGCTCTCGGCCGCCATGGGAATGGACTTGAGCCCAAGGCGCGCAAACGTCCGCAGATAGGCGACGAACATCTTGTTATAGGAATGCGTGGCTCCCTCGTAGTCGAGATCGAACGAGTACGCATCCTTCATCAGGAACTCGCGCGCCCGCATCAAGCCAAAACGGGGGCGAACCTCGTCGCGAAATTTCCACTGGATATGATACAGATTGAGAGGCAGCTCCTTGTATGAGCGCACATAAGCGCGGAAGATCTCGGTGATCATCTCCTCGTTGGTCGGCCCATACAGGATGTCGCGCTCGTGCCGGTCCTTGATGCGCAGCATCTCCTTGCCGTAGTCCTCGTAGCGTCCGCTCTCGCGCCAAAGCTCCGCGGACTGAAGCGTGGGCATCAGCAGCTCGAGCGCGCCCGCCCGGTCCTGCTCCTCGCGCACGATGTCGCACACCTTGCGCAGCACGCGGAAACCGAGAGGCAGGAAGGCGTAAATGCCGGCTGCCTCCTGACGAATGAGGCCGGCGCGCAGCATCAGCCGGTGCGAGACAAGCTCCGCTTCTTTCGGCGTCTCGCGCAGGATCGGCAAAAAGTACCGGGACAGTCGCATCGGGCCTTAAACTCCCACGGCTCTGAACAAAGCATTCAGATCGTCGAAAGTCACCAAACGGAACCTGAACAGCGCATATCCCGTGCCGAACACCGCAGCCGCGATAAGGGTCGTCCATACGAGCTTGGCCCGGAGGTGCGGTATCGCTGGCGCCCCGGGATCGGTGCCCGAGGCCACATTTCCGGTCTCGCGTTGGCTGCGCACCCCCCACGGCAATACCGCAAAGAGCACCACCCACCAAATGATGAAATAGACGGCGATCGCGGTCGGAATTGACATTGATCTGTTAGGAACACCGCATCAAATCGAGCGATTAAGGTAAAGAGCAGATCGTTCTGGCATTTGTGTATCTAAAACAGCGCGCAGTGTTATGCACGACGACATGCCTAATGGGAGAAACTGAGCGGCATTGCAGCCCTGGTGCTCGCCGGTGTGTCGGTCGGCAGCCAACCCGCTGATGCGTGCTGCAATTACGGGTACTACGCTCCGGCACCCGTGGTGGTGCAGCCTTATTATAATGGCTGTGGAGGCTGCGGCGGCTGCGGGTCGGCCTATTACGGGTATGGAGCCGGCTATGGCTATGGATACGGTGTCGGCGCAGCCGGCTACGATTACGCCTATGGCGGCGCCGTCGCTGTCGCCCCGCGCTATTATGGATACGGCTGGCGACGCGGCTGCTGCGGATACTGAGCGCTGTCACAACACGTTCCGCACGAACTCTGGTTGGATGCAGGGGCGGGTTTGAAACCCGCCCCCTGCAATTTTCACGACCTGGAGTCATGCCTGCTCGAGCTCGATCAGCGTTCCGAAGAAATCCTTCGGGTGTAGAAACAGCACAGGCTTGCCGTGCGCCCCGATCTTGGGCTCAGCCGGCCCGAGAATACGCGCCCCTTCTGCGACCAAACGATCCCGCGCGGCGCGAATGTCCTCGACTTCGTAGCATACATGGTGAATGCCACCCTCGGGATTGCGTTCCAGAAACTTGTCAATGGGAGAATCTGCGACAAGCGGTGCGATCAGCTCGATCTTCGTGTTTGGCAGCGTGACGAATACGGTGGTCACGCCATGCTCCGGCTGCGGCACGGGTTTTGAGATTACGGCGCCGAACGTGCTCTGATACTTCTGCGCCGCGGCACTGATATCGCGAACGGCAATGGCCACGTGGTTGAGTCGGCCGAGCATGGACGCGGTCATTTCCTACCTCCCCGCTTCGTATTTGTAGGGACGGGTCTTAAAACCACCCTGCCTCGACAGACGCCGTTTGCGCGCGGGCAGTTTCACAGTGCGCGTCTGCACGTTCCGGTATGCAAACCCACGATCCGCGTCTGCCTTATATTTCGACGACATGCACGTGGCAGGTCGGTTTTTTGTTCCAGGCCGCATTGAGAGACTCGCGCATGGCGCGCCGCATCGCCTCGCTCACGAATTCCGGATTGCGCCGCTGCGCGCGAGAGAGACTCGCAAATGCCTGCATCGCCGCATCAAAGACCAGCTCGCTTGTGCTGCGTCCCTGCGCATCGGTCAAGGGTATGCCGGTGAGTTTCACTTCCGGGTCGCCAACGAGGTCGCCGCGCTCGCTCAGCGCTACGGCTATGGAAGCCACTCCCGCGAATCCGAGACGGCGGCGGTCTGCCACGGTGCGTTCCTCGGCACTGACGAGCAAAGCGCCATCCTTGTAGTAGCGGCCGGCCGGCAGCTCGTCGATCTTCTTCGGCGCGCCGGGCGCGAGTCGGATGAGCTCGCCGTCCCGACACATCACGACGTTGCCCACGCCTGCCCGGCGGGCCACGGACGCATGTTCGGCCATGTGCAGCGGCTCGCCGTGCACCGGGATAACAGTTGCCGGACGCACCCAGCCGAGCAGCTCGGTGAGCTCATCGGTGCGCGGGTGACCGGAGGCATGCACAAGATGCGTTCGATCGGTGATGACTTCCACACCCTGGCCAACGAGCCCGTTGATGACCCGCATGACCGCCTTTTCATTTCCAGGAATGGCGCGCGCCGAAAAGATGACGCGGTCGCCGCTGGAAAACGCCACGTCAGGATGCTCGTCCTTGGCGATGCGCGCGAGTGCGGCGCGGGACTCACCCTGGCTCCCGGTGCAAAGCGCGACCACCTTGTCGGGCGGCAGATATCCGTATGCATCGACCGAACGGAATTCCTTGATGCCTTCCAGATAGCCGGTTTCGCGCGCGACATGTGCGATGCGGTTCATCGCCCGGCCGACGACCACAACTTCTCGTTCCCCTGAAGCTGCGGCTTGCGCCACCGCGCGCATGCGGGCGACGTTCGACGCGAACGTAGTGACTGCCACGCGGCGAGGCGCACTGCAGATGAGGTCTGTCAGACATTTTGCAACCTCCGCCTCTGACGGCGAGCGCCCTTCGCGGAAGGCGTTCGTGGAATCGCCAATCAGAGCGAGACAGCCTTCGCTCCCTAACGCGCGCAACTTGCCTTCGTCCGTCGCGGGCGGAACGCCCGGATATGGATCAATTTTCCAGTCACCAGTGTGCAGAACCGCTCCAAGCGGCGTGCGGATGATGAGCGCATTGGATTCCGGAATGGAATGCGACATTGACACGAGCTCTATGTCGAAAGGTCCGAGCGCAAACCGGCTGCCCAGGGGGATCACATTCACCGGAATATCAGGGGCGTTCGCTTCACCTTCCCGCTTGGCCTGCAGGAGCGCCGCAGTGAACGGCGTCGCATAGACCGGCAGCTTCAGCTGCGGCCAAAGCTCCAGCAACGCGCCGAAATGGTCCTCGTGGGCATGCGTGAGAACGAGGCCGAGAAAATTTGTACGCTCCTCCTCCAGAAACCGCACGTCGGGCATGATGAGATCGATGCCCGGCAAATCGTCGCCGGCAAACGCGACCCCGAGATCGACTGCTATCCATTGGCGATTGCGTTCGTTGCCGAACCCGTAAACGGCAAGATTCATCCCGATCTCGCCAACTCCTCCGAGAGGAGCGAACACGAGCTCAGGGGCGAGGTCGGACATAGGCAGCAATCACGCGCAGCTTTGCGCCGAAGCAGCAACGATGACGTCTCCAGCCGAAATCGCGGAAAGACGACCGTCCGCCAGACGCAGCAACAGCCGCCCTCGCTCATCCAAGCTTTCGAAGGCCCCGCTCACGGTACCCGCGGGCGCGCGCACTGATATCCGGTGTCCAATTGCCACTGCACGTTCAAGCCAGTCCAAACGCACCGTTGGGAAGCCCTCGCCTCGATTCCATTGCGCAAGCCGCGCGAGCATGGTTTTGGAGAGCACGGAAAAAAGCGCGGCCGCAGACACGGCGATGCCAGCTGCATGCAAATTCGTGGTGGGATAACCCGGAATGCCGGGATGGGATACGCAGTTCACCCCGATGCCAACGGCGACGGGCTTGTGACCCGTGCTCTCCCCCTCAATCAAAATTCCTCCGAGCTTTGCTTCGTTCAGGAGAAGGTCGTTCGGCCATTTGATCGCGAGCCGGTGCCGGATGGGCGGGCCAACCTCGGTGAGCGCGTCATGCAGCGCGAGGGCGGCAACAAAGGACAGCTGCGGCCAGTGCTGCATGAGACCTGGTGCGGTCAGCAGCAGGGTCGCATGAAGATTGCCGGGCTCGGACACCCAGCTGCGCCCCTCTCGGCCGCGGCCTTGCGTCTGCCGCTCGGCCGTGATCCAGAGCGGCCCGCGTTCTCCGCGGCGCGCGAGCGACAAGGCGTGCGCATTTGTCGAGCCAAGCACGGCGTGCGCAGTGAGCCGCACACCAGCGGCGACGGCCCTCTCATGCAGTTGCATGAATGTTTATTCGCCTAGCCTTGATATTCGAACGGAGCGCTTGGAAAGCGTGCTGCATGTAGCATGTAGGGGCGGGTTTGAAACCCGCCCATACGCGCATCAGGGCATCGAATTGGTGCCCCCGCCAGCCGCGATTTACTTCTTGGCGGTGCCGGGTGCGGCCTCCTGCGTGTGTCTCTTTGCGAGAGTCTTTTCGGGCAGCACGTGCGCGGCCGCTACTTGCAGCTTGTTCTGCCACCCGCTCACCACGCCGGCCTCCCCTGCCATCATGGCGTCGAAGCCGTCTTTGGCGACGTCTGCAGGATCGTCCTTCTCCGCAGCGCCAACCTTGGTATCGAGCATGTCGGCGCGGCGGAAGAATTCGGTCTCGGTGGCTCCGGGCATCAGGCAGGTCACCGTGATCTCCGTGTCCTTCAACTCTTCCCTGAACGCATAGGAAAAGGAGTCCAGAAAGGCCTTCGTTCCGTTGTAGACCGCCTGGTAGGAGCCCGGGATATAGCCGGCGATTGATCCGGTGATCAGGATGCGGCCGTGGCCGCGCGCGCGCATGTCGCGGCCGATCTTGTGGATGAGATACACGGTTCCGGTCACGTTGGTGTCGATGACGCAGCGGATCGCGTCAAAGTGCTGATCGAG
>DATCJI010000421.1:0-4941 GCA_036562835.1 Xanthobacteraceae bacterium
TCGATCATGGCCTCTTGCGTCTGGGCGAGGCGGAGAAGGTGATCGCGCTCTTTCGCGACAGCTACAACATTCCGCTCGTGCATGTAGAGGCCGAGAGCACTTTTGTGGAAGCGCTAGCGGGCGTGAGCGATCCCGAGCGCAAGCGCAAGATCATTGGCAAGCTGTTCATCGATGTGTTCGAGGCGGAAGCAAGCAAGCTGGGCGGCGCCGAGTTCCTTGCGCAAGGCACGCTCTATCCCGACGTGATCGAGAGCGTGTCGTTCACAGGCGGTCCGTCCGTCACCATCAAGTCGCACCACAATGTGGGCGGGCTGCCCGAGCGCATGCACATGAAGCTCGTCGAGCCGCTGCGCGAGCTGTTCAAGGACGAGGTGCGCGCGCTCGGCCGCGAGCTGGGCCTGCCCGAGGCTTTTGTCGGGCGCCATCCGTTTCCCGGCCCGGGTCTCGCCATCCGCTGCCCCGGGGAGATCACCCGCGAGAAGCTCGATATCCTCCGGCGCGCCGACGACGTTTTCATCGAGGAGATCCGACGTGCCGGCCTCTACAACGATATCTGGCAGGCCTTTGCCGTGCTCCTTCCGGTGCGCACCGTCGGCGTGATGGGAGATTATCGCACCTACGACTACGTGGTGGGCCTGCGCGCCGTCTCGTCGACCGACGGCATGACGGCGGACTTCTATCCGTTCGACATGCAGTTCATTGGTCATGTCGCAACCCGCATCATCAACGAGGTGCGGGGCGTCAACCGCGTGGTCTACGACGTCACCTCAAAACCGCCCGGCACCATTGAGTGGGAGTAGGATGGGTTAGCGCGCAGCGCCGTAACCCGTCAATCGGGAGCGAAAGTTGATGGGTTTCGCTTCCGCTCAACCCATCCTACACGTTCTGCGCGGCGGCCGGGAATGACGCGACTCATCTTTGCGCGGACGATGAAATTCTCTGGACTAATCAATTGATCTTCAGATCCAGCGCCTTGATGATCGGCGCCCAGCGCGTGATCTCGTTGTCGATCACCTGCCGGAACTGGCGCGGTGAATTCCCCACCGGCAGCATAAGCTGTGTCGCGAGCTTCTCGCGCACGTCCGTTTCCTCGAGCACGCGCACAACGCGCGCGTGAATTGCTGCAAGAAGCGCCTCCGGGATATTGCCTGGTGCGATCATGCCCTGCCAGGCATCGGCCTCGACGTTAATTCCGGATTCCTTCAAGGTTGGAATATCAGGAAGGAAAGGGGAGCGCTGGATGGTGGAGACGGCAAGCATCTTCACGGCTCCCGAGGCGAGATGGGGCGTCACCGCAATGGCCGGCAGACATCCCAACTGCGCATCGCCGCGAATGATCGCGGTCATGGCCTGGGGCGAGGAGGCATATGGAATGTGCACGAGCCGGGTGCCGCTCTGCAGCGCAATCGCTTCCATGGCCAGATGCGAGAGCGAGCCGGTGCCGATCGAGGCGTAGTTGTATTTGCCGGGATTGCGCTTGAGCAACGCAATCAGCTCGCCCTCGCCGTTGGCGCCGAGCGCCGCATTCACGACAAGGGCGCTGGGCTGCGTGATCAGCTGCGTGATCGCGGCGATATCCTTCGCCGGATCATAAGGCAAATGGGAGAAAAGCAGCGTGTTGATTGCGAGCGGTCCGCCAATGGACACGCCGACCGTTGCGCCGTTGGGAGCAGCCTTGGCAACCGCATCGGTCACGAGATTGCCGCCGGCTCCCGGCTTGTTCTCAACAATGAAGGGCTCGCCGGTCATCTGCTGCAGCTGGTCCGCGACAAGGCGCGCCACCATGTCGGGGGTCGATGCTGGCCCGAAGGGCACGATGATGCGCGTGGTCTTCGTCGGCCAGTCCTGCGCGGTCGCAGGCGCACAGGCGAGCGCGAGAAGCAAGGCTACCCGGATGGTCCGCTTCGTTTGCATGATCATGCGGCGTCTTCGTAGCCCGGATGCAGCTTTCGCGACATCCGGCCAGGCCCGGCGCCCCGGATTTCGCTCGCGCTCAATCCGGGCTAGGTTTGCGTCCCATGTCGGCACAGACCGAAGTCAGGCGGATCACCGCACCCGATATTCGCGCCCGCAAGGGCGGCGAGCCTATCGTGGCGCTCACCTCGTACCACGCGCACACGGCGCGGCTCCTCGACAACCACTGCGATCTCCTCCTCGTCGGCGATTCCCTCGGCATGGTGATGCACGGCCTCGAAAGCACGGTCCCGGTGACGCTTGAGATGATGATCCTGCAAGGGCGCGCGGTGATGCGAGGCTCGCAACGTGCCCTCGTCGTCGTCGACATGCCGTTTGGCTCCTACGAGGCATCCAAGGAGCAGGCGTTCCTCTCTGCGGCACGCGTCATGAAGGAGACCGGCTGCGGGGCGATCAAGGTCGAGGGGGGCCGCCGGATGGCGGAGGCGATCGCCTTTCTGACGGAGCGCGGTGTTCCCGTGATGGGGCATATCGGCCTCACGCCCCAGTCGATCAATGCACTCGGCTCCTTCCGTGCGCAGGGCCGCGAGGAGGAGCAGTGGCGCCCGATCGAGGAGGATGCACGGGCAGTGAGCGAGGCGGGAGCGTTCTCGCTCGTGATCGAGGCGGTAGCGGAGCCGCTGGCGCGCCGCATAACGGCTGCCGTTCCTGTGCCCACCATCGCTATCGGCGGCAGCGCGGCGTGCGACGGCCAGATCCTGGTGCTCGAGGACATGCTCGGGCTCTCCCCACGGGTGCCGAAATTCGTCAAGCGGTACGGCGACTTGGGCCCGGCAATTGAAGCGGCGGTTGCGGCCTATGCGGCGGATGTTCGCAGCCGGGCCTTTCCCGCTGCCGAGCACGTCTATCCGATGCGGGTCAGGGCGAGTAGGCGTTGATGGTCAACGACTTACGCACAAGGGGGTAAGGCCGCTTTGCCTTGTCTGCGCCACATCGCTGGTTTTAGCTCTCCAGGCTGGGATTGCGCATAGACAGGCCTGCGCAGGGGAAATCCGTGTCCGACATTTTCCAGGAAGTCGATGAGGAGGTCCGGCGCGAGCAGCTCAAGAAGCTGTGGCAGCGCTATGGGAACTACATCGTCGCGCTCCTCGTCGTGATCGTCGCAGGCGTGGGAGCGTGGCGCGGCTATTCGTACTGGCAGGAGAAGAAGGCGGCAGAGAGCGGCGCAGCCTTCGAGGCCGCCACCGCACTTTCAGAGGCAGGCAAGCACGCGGAAGCCGAGACGGCGTTCGCCAAAGTCGCCGCCGAGGGAACGAGCGGCTATCGCAATCTTGCGCGTATGCGCGCTGCCGCCGAGCTTGCGCAAACCGATCCGAAGGCGGCGGTCGGCGAATATGAGAAAATCGCCGCAGACACGAGTGCAGGACCGGACCTGCAGGACCTCGCGGCAGTGCGTGCCGGAGCGCTGCTCCTGAACGCGGGCAATTTTGCCGAAGCGCGCAGCCAGCTTGAGCCTGTCGCAGGAAACGAGCGGCCCTTTCGGCATACCGCGCGCGAGCTGCTCGTCGCCGGCGCATGGCGCGCAGGTGACAGCGCGCTCGCCAAGCGCTGGCTCGACCTGATGATGAGTGACCCGCAGACGCCACCCGGAACGCGTTCGCGTGTCGAAATGCTCGCGGCTTTGAGCATCTAGATGGCAGGATCGGGGGGCACGCAATGACACGCGTCCGAGGTTGTCTTCTGCTTCTCGCTTTCGGCGGAGGATTGCTGCTCGCGGGCTGCGACAGCTTTGATCCCACGGAAATGTTCGACATCGAGGGCATGTTCAATACCAAGAAAAAGCTGCCCGGCGATCGCAAAGCAGTATTTCCCGAGGGGACGCCGGGCGTGCCCCAGGGCGTGCCACCCGAGCTCGTGCGCGGCGCGCAGCAACAACCGCAACCGGAGACGACTCAATCGGTACCGCAACAGGCGGCCGTGCAGGAGCCAGCCGGAACAGAGGCCAAGCCTAAGGCGAAAGCCAAGCCCAAGCCGAAGCCGAAGGTCGCGGCGAAGCCCAAGCCAGCAGAGCCTGCGAGCGCGACCGCTTCGGCAGAGCACACATCGCAATCGGCGTGGCCTGAGCCACCCGCACCGAAACAGCAGCCGCAGTCCGAAGGCGCCTGGCCGGCTAAACCGCAGCCGCCGATGCAGGTCGAGTGGCCGCAGCCGCCCACCTACTGCGAACGCACTCGCCCGCAGTAAATCTCCCTCTCAGCGTTTGCGCGGACATACCTCCCCCTGAAAGGGGGAGGTCGGCGAGCACAGCGAGCACGCAGATCGGGCTTGCTCGATCTGCGTACCTTTAAGTGCCGATCTCGGGTAAACCCGAGATCGGGTGGGGGGTCAGGGTCGTGCAAAGCTTACATTCATAAGATGACCCCCACCCGACCGCCTCCGCTCCGCTCCGGCAGTCGACCTCCCCCTTTCAGGGGGAGGTAAGCAGTGCGTGCAGCACAATGGGTTTTACGGTCGCCATTGTGGGACGGCCGAACGTCGGCAAATCGACGCTGTTCAATCGGCTCGTCGGCAAACGTCTTGCGCTCGTGGATGACAGGCCCGGGGTGACACGCGACCGGCGCGAAGGCCGCGCCCGCCTCGGCGATCTCGAATTCACCGTGTTCGACACGGCGGGGCTCGACGACGCGCCCTCGGAAAGCCTCACCGGCCGCATGCAAGCACAGACGCGTGCGGCGATTGCGGCGGCCGACGCGGTGCTGTTTCTCTTCGATGGACGTGCCGGCACCTTGCCGCCCGACCGCGCATTTGCCGATCTCGTGCGCGGCTCCGGCAAGCCCGCGATTCTCGTCGCCAACAAGAGCGAGGGCTGCAGGAGCAGCGCGATGGAAGGCTTCGAGCTCGGGCTTGGCGAGCCCGTGCCCATTTCCGCCGAGCATGGCGAGGGACTTGCTGATCTTTACGCCGCGCTGCGTGCGGCGTTGCCGCAGCAGACGGCGCAGCGCGACCAGAATGAGGAAGGCCGGACAG